>JAILJX010000097.1 GCA_024694365.1 Kiritimatiellia bacterium | reverse complement strand
TCGCCGCCGCCGCCAGCCGCTCGCGGATCGCCCCGCCCCGGGTGGCGCTCCCCGCCTCCACGAGCGCGGCGAGCGCCCCGACGGACGGCATGCATCCGTTTTCCACCGCCTCCAGGGCGCTCTGCGCTGAATCCTCCATGGCGCAGATTATACCAAATTTCCGCCCCCCGCGCGAATCGGCTATGGACGCGTACGCGCAAAAAATGGTAGAATTTAAGAATGAAAACAGTCATTGTAGGCGCGGGATTCACCGGCAGGCAGCTCGCCCGCGAGCTTGTCGCGGAGGGCAACGAGGTCGTTCTTCTCGACAGCGACGAGGAGAGGGTGCGCCATGCCTCCGATGAAATGGACTGCTTCGTGGAGGAGGCCGACGGACGCAACCTGCGAACCCTGGAGAAGGCGGGCATTGCGTCGGCGGACGCTTTCGTCGCGCTTTCCGGCAACGATGAGGTGAACATGATGATGTGCTCGCTCGTCGACGCCCTTTATCCGCGCGTCTCCAAGATAGCGCGCGTGCGCAACTATTCCTACTACGCCGCCGCCGACGAGGCCAGGCGCAGGGCCATGGCCGGCGCGGCGGGGTCGCGTCCGCTCTACGGCGTCGACACGATGCTGAACCCCGACGTCGAAGCGGCCGGCGCTATCGCGTCCGCCGTGGAGAACGGGGCCGTCGGCAACGTGGTGGAGCTCGGCGGCGGATACGGCCTCGCGGCTCTCTCCGTCGGCGAGGCGAGTCCGCTCGCGGGCCTCTCGCTGCGCATGCTCCCCGCCCTCGAGGAGTGGCGGTATCTCGTCGCCTATGTCGAGTCTGGCGGCGAGATATCTATCCCCAACGGCGACACCGTCATCAAGGAGGGCGATTTCCTCGGCGTCGTGGCGCCCAACGACGGCATCGCCAAGCTTCTCGAATTCACCCGAACCCCCAAGACCGCGATAAGGCGCGCCGTGCTCTTCGGCGCGGACAGGATCGGCATGCTGCTTCTCGAGCGGCGCAAGGCGAGGAAGTCTCCTTCGGCCTGGCTGCGGCTCCTCGGCCTCGCCCCGTCCGCCCCGGAGATGGAGATTGTCGTCGTCGACAAGGATCCCGCCAAGTGCCGCGATGCGGTGGAGCGCTTCCCCGGCGTGCGCGTACTCTGCGGCGACGTCACCGACGAGTCGCTTCTGAACGAGGAGAACCTGTTTTCGTCGGACCTCCTCGTCGCCGCTTCCGGCAACCACGAGCTGAATCTCGTCACGGCCGCCTACATGAAATCGCGCGGCGTGAAAAGGTCTGTCGCGCTTACAGCCAACTCCTCCTACGATGCGATCGCCCGCAAGCTCGGCGTGGATGTCGCCGTGCCGATGAGAGGGTCCGTCGTAGACGCCATCATGGGGCATCTGCGCGGACGCAACGTGATCTCCGTCCACTCCGTCTGCGACCGCCGCTTCGAGCTTGTGGAGGGCGTTATCGCGCCGAAGGCGTCCGCCGCCGGAAAGACGCTTTCCGAGGTCCCCCCGGGCGGGCCCCTCGTCCTCCTGCACAGGGCGGCCGGCGACGAGTCGTGGGACATCGCGCGCGGCAAGACTGTCATGGAGCCCGGCTCGCGCGTGGTGCTTATCGCCGCCAACGGAGACTCGCGGTCGGAGTCGCGCTTTTTCGGAAAGGTCTGAAGACGGTGAGATTCTCGTTTCTCAGGATATTGACCTACATCATCGGCCTCGTCGGCACGGCCATGGCGCTCCCCGCCGCCGTCGCGGTGAAGGACGGCGACGCCGCCTGCGCCGCCGCGTTCATCGCCCCCGCCTGCTGCGGGTGGATCGCGTCCGCCGTGTTCTGGCTCAAGGCCCGGCGCCGGGCCGAGGAGTTCGACGTTCGCCATGCCTTCGGCGCAGTAGCGGGGATATGGATCGCGATATGCGCCTTCGGTTCGCTGCCCCTCTGGTTCAGCGGCGCCTATCCCTCTCTGGTCGACGCTCTCTTCGAAAGCGTCAGCGGCTTCACGACGACCGGCACGTCCGTCTGCACCGACGTCGAGGCGCTGCCGCGCGCCGTCAACCTCTGGCGCTGCGAGACCCACTGGCTCGGCGGCCTCGGCGTGATCGCCCTCGCCGTCGCGCTCATCCCTCTGCTGGGCGTCGGCGGCTTCAGGCTCATAAAGGCCGAGACCACCGGCCCCGAAAAGGAGAAGTTCACCAACTTCATCGCCAACACCGCCAAGACCCTCTGGGCCATCTACATAACCTTGACCGCCGTCCAGGCGATCCTTCTCAGGCTTTGCGGACTCTCCGCCGTCGATTCGCTCGCCCACGCCTTCTCCACCCTCGGCACCGGCGGCTTCTCCACGCGCAACGGGAGCGTCGGCGGATTCGGCCTCCCCGCCGTCGAGTGGATATGCACCTTTTTCATGCTTTGCGCGTCCGTCAACTTCGCGGTCTACTACAGGCTCGTCACCGGGCGCTTCAGGGAGGTGCGGCGCGATTCCGAGCTCAAGGCCTTCCTCTCCATAGTCGCCGTCGCCGTGACCGTCGCCGCCCTCGCGCTCATGCGCGGCTCCCCCTCGTTCGGCCAGGCCCTGCGCTCCGCCGCCTTCCAGGTCGCGTCGATCCTCTCCACGACCGGCTTCATGACCGATGACTACCTCGCGTGGCGCCCCGCCGCCCAGGCCGTCATTTTCGCGCTTTTCTTCATCGGCGGCTGCTCCGGCTCCACCGCCGGCGGAATCAAGGTCGTGAGATGGACCGTTCTCGCCAAGCAGCTGAAGAACGAGATGCGGCGGCTTCTCCATCCCCACGAAGTCTTCACCCTCAAGCTCAACGGCGCCCCGGGACGCGACGGCATGGTGCCGGTGGTGGCGTCGTTCATCTTCGCCTACTTCATCATCGTCGCGCTCGCGTCCTTCGCCGGGGCTCTCGCGGGGCTGGACATGTTCACCGCCCTTACCGCGGCCTTGAGCATGGCCGGCAACATAGGCCCCGCCTTCGGATCGCTCGGCCCGACGGCCAACTGCTCCGCGCTCCCTGCCGCGCTCAAGATGTTCTACGCTTTCACGATGCTCGCGGGCCGTCTCGAGATCTACACCCTGCTCATACTCGTCGGACGTCTCTTCAGGATGCCGCGCGGCGCCTCCGGCGCCTTCCGCCTGCCGTGAGGCCGCCGCCTTCGCCTGTGGACAAATCCTGCGGATTTAGGTATACTTCTTTGCATGAACATCAAACAGGCACTCTTCGCGCTCCTTTGCGCTCTCTCCTTCGCGGCCTTCGCCGCCGATCTCCCCCCGGCCTTCACGGACGACTTCGATGCCGCGAAGAAGCGCGCCGCGAAAGAGGGGAAGCTTATCCTCGCCGACTTCACCGGCTCGGGCTGGTGCGTCTGGTGCAAACGCCTCGACGACGAAGTCTTCCGCGACCCCTCCTTCGCCCCCGCCGTCACCAACGATCTCGTCCTCGTCACGCTCGACTCTCCGGGGAAAAACCGCCATCCGCTCGTGAAGAGATACGACGTCCACATGTTCCCGACCGTCCTTGTTCTCGACCCCTCCGGCGGCGTCCTCGCCCAGACCGGCTACCGCAAGGGCGGCGCGTCCGCATACGTCGACCACCTGAAGAAGACCGTTCTCCCCGCCGCGCGCAAGCGCAGGGAGGAGGGCAAGGCCGAGGCGGACGCATCGAACATGCCGTGGCTCTGAGCGCGCGTTATTTGGTATAATATAACCCATGTCACAGGAATGGAACATCCGCTCTCGCGGACACGTATGCTCGATCTGCCAGAAGCCTCTCGTCGACCGCGCCCCGGTCGTGAGCGCGCTCAGGGAGAACGCCGGCGGATATGAACGCTTCGACTGCCACCCCGAGTGCTGGAAGACGGCCGGGCGGGACTGGGAGCCCTTTTCACAATGGGACGGCGTCTACTTCGCCCCCGTCAAGGAGGAGAAGAAGGAGGCTCTGAAGAAGGAGGACGCGGGCGAGCTTCTCAGAAAGCTCATGACGCTCGACGACCCCGCGATGAAGAACGTCGTATACGTTCTCGCGGTGATGCTCGAGCGCTCCAAGATCCTCGTCGAACGCGACTCGAAGGAGCAGCCCGACGGCTCCATCAGGCGCGTCTACGAAGACCGCAGGCAGGGCGATACGTTCGTGATACTCGATCCGCGCCTGCGCCTTGAGAACATCGGCGAGGTCCAGCAGCAGGTCGTGGCGCTGCTTTCCGGCACCAAGACTCTCGGCGAAGTCGCCGGGGAAGGGGACGCGCCGCCGGATGCGGAGGGCGATGAAGCGGCTGACGCCGAGACAGCGTGACGCCCTCGAGCTCGTGGCCGGCGGGCGGATCGTTCCCGTCCTTCGCCTCGAGGAGGATGGCTGGCACGCGCGCTGGCGCGCTTTCGGCGCCGCGGACAATCCGTGGGTGGACATGTATGTGCGCGCGGCAGCGTCCACGCCTCTCGCCGCCGATGCCGAGAACCAGCGCCACGAAACCCTCCACGACGCATGGATCATGGCCCTGAGGAGCGATACGGGGCTCGTCAGATGGGACGGCTCCGAATGCGCGGAGTTCGCCGCGTCGCTCGACGCGTGGGCGTCTTCGGCGGAGGCCTCAGGCGAAGCGAACGATGCCCTTGAGTTCCGCTTCAGCGCCGGGAAAAGCGGCGACGGACCCTTCGCCGTGTCCTGCGCAAGGCCCCGCGGACGCCGCGCCCTGCTGGCCCTCGGCCAGTCCGTGCACGTCTGCGGCGCACTGAGGGACATGAGGTCCGCCCCCGGCGGCTCCCTCTCCGTCACCCTCTCCCGCGCCGAGGCCGAAAACTTCCTCTCCTCCGGCGCCCGCGATCTCGTCCGCGCCGGATATCGCGTCTCCGGCTGCGACCTCTCCGCCTCCGTGTCTGCCGCCGTGGATCTGGACTCCCTCCCGGAATCCTCCTCCTCCGGCGCCGGGAAGATCGAGGCCAGGCTCTCCGTCAAAGTCGCAGGCGAGACGGTGGACGCCGAGGAGATCCGTTTCCTCCTCGAGCAGAAATCAACCCTCGTCTTCTTCCGCGACAGGTGGATAGAGGTGGACCGCAACATCCTCAAGGAGGCGCTGCGCGCGCTGGAGAAGAATTCCCGCCGCGAGCTTACGGTCAACGCCGCCCTCGGCTTCGCCTGCGGCGTCGGCGCCGTCGGACGCCTCCGGCTCGACGAGGCCCGCGCCCACGGCTGGCTGAGGGGTCTCGTCAACGAGCTCAGGCGCTCCTCGCCTTCGCTTGTGGACTTCGATTCGCCCGTCCCCGGACTCTCCGGCACGCTCCGTCCGTACCAGCGCCGCGGCGTCGCGTGGGCGGCGTTCCTCGCTTCCCGCGGCTTCGGGGCGCTGCTGGCGGACGACATGGGCCTCGGCAAGACGGTGCAGACCATCGCGTGGATCCTCTCTCTGCGCGAGGAGGCGGCGGGCGCTCCATTCCTCGTCGTCGCCCCGCTTACGCTCCTTGCGAACTGGCGCCATGAATTCGCCCGCTTCGCCCCCTCGCTCAGGATCTGCACCCATCAGGGCGATTCGCGCAGCCTCGAGATGGGCTTCAGCCGCGATGCCGCCGCGTCCGACGTCGTCCTCACCAGCTACACGCTTCTCGTGAAGGACCACTCCGCGATCCGCCGCGTGGCGTGGGGCGGACTCGTCCTCGACGAGGCCCAGGCGATCAAGAATCCAGACACTCTCGCCGCCCGCGCGGCGCGCTCCCTCGGCGTCCCCCGCCGCCTCGCCCTCACCGGCACGCCCGTGGAGAATTCCGCCGCCGACATATGGAGTCTCGAGGAGTTCCTCAACCCCGGCTTCCTCGGCGACCGCAAGTCTTTCGCCGAGCGCTTCGTGAAGCCCATCTCCGGCGACGGACGCAGCGCCGCGGCGAAGCGGCTGAAATGGGCGCTCGAGCCGTTTGTCCTCAGGCGCCTCAAAACAGACCGCGAAATCGCCGCCGAGCTCGGCGAGAAGCGCTCCGTCAAGGAGTACTGCCTCCTCTCCCCGGCCCAGCGCAGGGATTACGAGGCGGCGCTTGCGGACTTCTCCGCGGGCGGACGCTCCCGCGGGGACGTCTTCGCGCTCATAACGGAGCTTAAGCTCATATGCGACGGCGACGGCAAGATGGAGCGCCTGGCGGAGCTTCTGGAGGCGGTCTTCGCCTCGGACGAAAGCGCGCTCGTCTTCACCCAGTACGCGAAGGTCGGCGCACGGCTGAAGGGGTTTCTCGAAGCCCGCTTCCGCCGCCGCGTGCCTTTTCTGCATGGCGGACTCTCCGCCAAGGCCCGAGAGGGGGAGATCGCACGCTTCAACGCGGACGGCGCGACCGCATTCATCCTCTCGCTGAAGGCCGGGGGATTCGGACTCAACCTCGTCAAGGCAACCCACGTGATCCACTTCGACCGCTGGTGGAATCCCGCCGTCGAGGCACAGGCCACGGACCGCGCCCACCGCATCGGACAGACCCGCCCCGTCCTCGTCCACGCCTTCATAACCGAGGGCACGCTCGAGGAGCATGTGGACGAAATCCTCGAACGCAAATCCCTCCTCGCGGGCTCTCTCGTCGGCGAGGGCGAAAACTTCCTGAAACTCCTCGCCCCCGGCGAACTCGACGAAGCATTGAAACTTTCCTGACATGTCCAAGAAGAAACGATATCCGGTCCGCATACCGCGCTTCGCCGCGGGCATCCGCGCGCAGGGCGGACGCAGCGGCTCCGTCCGCAGCTGGTGGGACAGGCGCTTTCTCGCCGCGCTCGAGGGGATGGGGCTCGGCGGACGCTTCGCGCGCGGGCGGAACTACGCCATCTCCGGACAGGTCCTCTCCCTTCGCCTGGAAGGTCCCCTCGTCTCGGCATCCGTCCTCGGCGGCAGGCCCGCCCCGTATTCCGTCGCGATCCGCTTCCGCGCACCAGAGGGCGATGCGCGCGCGCGGATCGTCGCCGCGCTGAGGTCCGAGCCGATGCTCGTAGCGCGCCTGCTGGCCGACGACCTCCCGCTCGAGGTGGAGTCCGTTTTCCGCGCCGAGGGGTTTTCGCTTTTCCCCGGCGGCAAGCTCGGCCCCGGGAGGTACGACGCGACCACGGAATGCTCCTGCCCCGACTGGGCCAACCCCTGCAAGCATTCCGCGGCCGTGCTGCTGCTTCTCTGCGAAGAGTGCGCGCGCCGTCCGATGACGCTTCTTGAGCTTCGCGGAATTTTCGGGGAGGATCTAACCGATGAAGATTGAAACTCCGCTCCTTCGCCGCCTCGGACCCGTCCCTTTCTGGCGCGGCGAAAAACGTTGCCTCGACGCCCTCGAGGACATCTACCGCCGCGCTGCGGAGAAAGCCCGCCGCGCCCTTGCCGCGGACCCTCCCGACCCGGACGGAAAGCGCCCCGGCGGAGAGTGTTGATATTCCCGCTCCGATTTGTTATAATCTAGTCGCGCTGCGGGGGTCGGCGGTATGGGATCGCCTGCTCTCACCAAGCAAACAAGAAAGGAAAAAAAGATGGGAGAAGAAAATACAGGCAATGCGAATGCGTTCAACGCGAAAAGCATTCTTTCGTTCATACTCGGTCTCTTCTGCTTCTCGGGAAGAGCCACCAGGTGCCGCTTCTGGCTCACGACGCTCGGCCCAGAAGCGAAAGGAT
>JAILJX010000017.1 GCA_024694365.1 Kiritimatiellia bacterium | reverse complement strand
GGATATGGCGGAGGATTATTCTAACGGACGAGGAGAGAAATTCCCTTCTGTTGCGACTTGCCAAAAGGAAAAAAAAAGCATATAATAACAAACATCGAAACTAGAGGAGTCATCTGACCATGAAGAAACTGCTTACCTTGGCCGCCGTCGCCGCACTGTCCTTCTCCGTCTGCGCGGAGGAGGAGGAACCCCAGGAGCCGGAGAACGTCAACGATGAATTCGCCGTTCCCGAGGAGCCGCCGCACAAGCAGGTTGTCGCGTGGCCGGCGTTCTTCGCAATCCACGAGCTGCCCGTGACGCCGGATCTGGTAGGCTTCAGGATCACGATCCCCTATTCGACGAAGCAGGAGAACGTGACGGGATTTGACATCGGCCTGTGGGGGCGCGCGCAGTATTTCGAAGGCTTTCAGCTCAACATCCTGAGGAACGACGTCAAGGACCAGCTCTCGGGCGTGCAGGTAGGCCTCTACAACACGGCCGCGCAGGCGGACATCGTCGGCGTGCAGGCGGGACTTTGGAACGAGGCGGGGACGCTTCACGGAGCGCAGGCGGGCATCGTGAATCTCGCCGGCCAGATGGAGGGCTTTCAGATCGGGCTCATCAACCGCGCCGAAGAGCTGTACGGCATACAGATCGGCGTGGTGAACGTGATCCGCGATGCGGAGGTTCCGTTCTGCCCGATCGTAAACATCGGATTCTGATCTCGCGGCATGAACATCCATCCTTTCGCGGCCGTGAGGCCGAACAGCACGGACGCGCCTTTGGTCGCGTCCGTTCCTTATGATGTCGTCGACACCGCGGAGGCCGCGGCCCTCGCCAAGGGCAATCCGAAGAGCTTTCTGCACGTGTCGCGTCCGGAGATAGACCTTCCCCCGGGGACGGACTGCTCGTCGGCCGAGGCGTACGCGCAGGCGCGCAAGGCGCTATACGCGCTGATCGCGTCCGGCACGCTGGCGAGGGATTCCGAGCGCAGGTACTATGCATACCGCCAGACGATGGGGAGCCATTCGCAGACGGGGATAGTGGCGTGCTTCGACACGAAAGAGTATCTTTCGGGTGCGATAAAGCAGCACGAGAAGACGCGCAAGGACAAGGAGGACGACCGCACGCGCCACATAGAGACGCTCTCGGCGCATACGGGTCCGGCGTTCCTGACGTACAGGGAGGATCCGGCGATAGACGCGCTCGTGAGGGAGGCGTGCATGTCGGCTCCGCTGTGCTCGTTCACGGCGCCGGACGGGATAGGCCACACGGTGTGGGAGATCGCGGCGGCGTCGAGCTGCCGCGCGGACGAGCTGCAGGAGCTTTTCGCGAGGATACCGGTCGCGTACATAGCCGACGGGCACCACCGCTCGGCGGCGGCGGCGAGGTATGCGGCGGAGCGGGGCTTCGAGGGAGAGAGCAGGTGGTTCATGGCGGTGGCGTTCCCCGCGAACCAGCTGAAGATACTCGCGTACAACAGGCTGGTGAAGGACCTCAACGGGCACACGCCGGAGGAATTCCTCGAGCTGGCGGGGAAGGTCTTCAAGATTGGCGGGAAGGGCGAGCGCAACTGCAGGATGTATTTCAGGGGGAAGTGGACGGACCTTTCGTGGAGCGTCCCCGAGGGCGCGGATGTCGTCTCGGCCCTGGACGTGAGCTATCTGCAGGACCGTCTGCTGGCGCCGGTGCTGGGGATAGACGATCCGCGGACAAGCGCGAGGATCTCGTTCATGGGCGGGATACGCGGAGACGATGCGCTCGCCGCGAAGGTGGATTCTGGCGAGGCGGCCGTCGCGTTCGCGATGGAGCCGGTGACGGTGGGCGAGATGATGGCGATAGCCGACGCGGGGGCGATAATGCCGCCGAAGTCGACATGGTTCGAGCCGAAGCTCAGGTCGGGGCTGTTCGTGCATGTCGTTTAGGTGGAGATGGCTAAGGTTCCGCGCGCGGATGGTGCGCGAGCGCCAGCCGCCGGAGTTCATCGCCCGCGGGTGGGCGATAGGGATGTTCTACGGCTGCACGATACCGTTCGGCTTTCAGCTGATACTGTCCATACCGACGGCGATCGCGCTGAAGGGCAGCAAGATAGGCGCGACCGTCGGGACGTTCATAACGAACCATTTCACGATTTTCGTCATATATCCGGTGCAGTGCTGGATGGGGAATCTCGTTCTGGAGGCGTTCGGATGCGACATCGTCTCCGTCTCCCACATCGTCAAGGAGCTGAAGCGGGTAGGGTCGCTGTCGCCCGCGAGCGGCGAATTCTGGAGCGCGCTGGGGTCCCTCGGCGGCGGGGTGATGGCGTCGTTTTTCATCGGCGGGGCGATATTCGCGGCGGTGATGACGCCGCTGACGTATTTCGGCGTGAAGAGGCTCGTCCTGCGCAGGCGCGAGAGGCGCGACAGGCGTGCGGAGGCGCCGGCGTGATTTCGCCGGAGACCATCTCGCGCATCAGGGAGCTGATGGCGGAGGCGTCGGTCTTCGAGGAGGATCTGGACGAAAGCTTCATCCTGGGGTCGGGTCCCGGAGGGCAGAAGACGAACAAGACGTCGTCCACGGTGAGGCTGTCGCACGGTCCCAGCGGACTCATGGTGAAGTGCGGCGAGACGCGGAGCCGCGAGACGAACAGGTGGCTGGCGAGGCGCCAGCTCGCGGAGGCGATACTGGAGCGGGAGCGCGGGAGAAAGTCGGCGGAGCAGCAGAGGAGGGAAAAGGTCCGCCGTCAGAAGCGCCGCCGCTCGCGCCGGCAGAAGCAGAAGATGCTTGCGGACAAGCATGCGCACTCGGCGAAGAAGGCGGCGCGCAGGGCGGTAAGCGGGGAGGAGTAGCCCTTGCGCACGGCGGGACGCATCGCGGGCGCGTTGGCGGCGGCGCTTGTCGCGGGCCATGCCGCGGGGTCCGCGGCGGGCGAAGGCGGAAGGCTGCTCGCGTTCCCCGGAGCGGCGGGATTCGGACGCTTCGCGCGCGGTGCCAGGGCGTCCGCCTCGCCGGAGGTGTACCATGTTACGAGCCTTGCGGACGCGGGGCCGGGGACTCTCAGGGACGCCGTGTCGAAGCCGGGGAGGATTGTCGTATTCGACGTGGCGGGGGTGATAAGGATAAAGTCGAGGATAAGCTTCGCGAAGAATCTGTACGTTGCGGGCCAGTCCGCCCCGGGCGGCGGGGTCACGGTCTACGGCGACGGATGCTCGTTTTCGGGGGCGGACGATCTGATATGCCGCCACTTGAGGTGGCGCATGGGCAAGTGCGGCGGGAAGGGCAAGGACTGCGCGGGGATATCGCGCGGCGAAAACATGATATTCGACCACTGCTCGTTCTCGTGGGGGCGGGACGAGACGTTTTCGGTAAATCCGGACAAGAAGGGAAGGCTCGGCGACATCACGATACAGAACTGCATAATAGGGCAGGGACTCCTTCCGCATTCCGCGGGAGGACTCATACAGGCGGAGAGGGTGACGGTATGGAGGAACCTCTTCGTCGACAACTCCACGCGCAACAACAAGGTGAAGGGGACGGGGCAGTACGCGAACAACATCGTATACAATTGGAAAAACGGGTGCTTCATCATGGGCGGCGGGTCCAAGGGCGAAAGCAGCTGGAACATAGCGGGGAACCTCTTCATCAACGGACCCGACGGCGGCGGAGACGCGTTCACGAGGGGGAACGGGAATTTCCATTTCTGGGGCAGGGACAACTGGCAGGATGCGGACAGGGACGGAAAGCTCGATCCCAAGCGGCTGGACGGGACGATGACGGGCGGAGGCGACGAGGTGAAGGAGAGGTTCGGCTATCCGGCGCTGAAGCTCGTTCCGGCGAAGACCCTGCCGAAGGCGCTTCTCGGCAGAGTGGGGGCAAGCGTCCCGAGGCGCGATCCGGCGGACGATCTGATGGTAGAGGAGGCGAGGAGCTTCGGAAAGAAGGGGGCCCTGATCGGCAGCGAGGACTCCCTCGCCTGCGGACCGCCCGGCAAGTGGAGGGTAGAGGCGGGGAAGTGTCCGGAAGACACCGACGGCGACGGAATGCCGGATGCGTGGGAGAGGCGCAACGGGACGGACTTCAGAAAGCCCGACGCGACGGAGAAGGCGAAGAACGGCTATCTCAACATAGAGAACTACCTCGACAGCCTCACCACTCGATAGGCTCGATGCCGTTGGCGCGCAGATAGTCGTTGGCGCGGGAGAAGGGCTTGGAGCCGAAGAATCCCCTGTACGCCGAGAGCGGCGAAGGGTGGGCCGACTCGATGACGCAATGGCGGGAGCGGTCTATGCGGGCGCCTTTTCTCTGGGCGTAGCTTCCCCATAGGATGAAGACGAGACGGTCGCGTCGCGTGGCGAGGGCGTCTATCACGGCGTCGGTGAAGACTTCCCATCCCTTGCCCTGGTGGGAGCCGGCGCGGTGGGCTTCGACGGTAAGGGTGGCGTTGAGGAGAAGGACGCCCTGGGAGGTCCAGGAGAGGAGATCGGGCATTTTGCCGAGCTCGGCGGCGATGTTTCTTAGCGAAGGCGGGGGCGCGACATCGGGGGGGACGTAGAAGCAGAGTCCCTGGGCCTGGCCCGGCTCGTGGTAGGGGTC
>JAILJX010000002.1 GCA_024694365.1 Kiritimatiellia bacterium | reverse complement strand
CTCCTTTGTTTGTGTTTGGCACTTCGCATTATAGCGAAGATCAGGCAAGGAGGGCAACGCTTAACCGCTAAAATCCTCCGAAAACCGCGCCGAGGGTCGCGATGGTCCGCACGGGCAAAAATTTTTGGGGAACCTCCAGGTGAGAAGCCGCCATTGACAGCCGGGGAGAAATTGTGGTAGAATACGCGTGTTGACATGAATCAGGCTGAACAGTTTTTCCTCTTTGAGGTCTACTTTCTTGCGTACAGGCGACGCGGGGTCTGACGGCTGTTCACAAAAAAAACAGGATAGACAGGCAGGGGCCCCGCTCATGAAAGCGGGGCCTTTTCGATATCCGGAAAAGAGAAAGCAAATATGGAAAAGACGATAGCTGTGATTGCGGGCGATGGCATCGGGCCCGAGATAACGTCCGAAGCCGTTCGCGTCCTGGAAGAGGTCGCGGACCGTTTCGGACACGTTTTCACGTTCGACGAAAGGCTCGTCGGAGGCGCGGCCTACGATGCGCATGGCGACTGCCTGCCCGATTCGACGCTCGAGGCGTGCAAGCGGGCGGACGCGGTTCTGCTCGGCGCCGTCGGCGGGCCGAAATGGGATTCGCTTCACCCGGAGAAGCGCCCGGAGCGCCGCGCGCTTCTGACTCTCAGGCGGGAGCTCGGGCTCTTCGCCAATCTGCGTCCGGCGAAAGTCTGGCCCTGCCTGCGGGACGCCTCGCCTCTCAAGCCCGAAATCCTCGATGGCGGACTCGACCTGCTGGTCGTGCGCGAGCTCACGGGAGGAGTGTATTTCGGCCGGCATGAGTTCTCCGCGGACGGACGCTCGGCCGTCGACACGATGCCCTACTCGGTCCCCGAGATAGAGCGCATAGCCCGCGTCGCCTTCGCCGCCGCGGAAAAGCGCCGCGGAAAGGTCGTGTGCGTGGACAAGGCGAACGTGCTCGCGACCAGCAGGCTTTGGCGCGAGACGGTGAAGAGGCTCCACGCGGAGGAGGCGCCCGGCCTGGAGCTTGAATTCATGTACGTCGACAACGCCGCGATGCAGCTGGTGCGCGCGCCGGGGAGGTTCGATGTCATCCTTACGGAGAACATGTTCGGCGACATACTCTCCGATGAGGCCTCTCAGATCACAGGTTCGATAGGCCTCCTGCCGTCCGCATCGCTTCGCGCGGACGGATTCGGCATGTTCGAGCCGATACACGGCTCTGCGCCGGACATCGCAGGGCGCGGGATCGCGAATCCCCTCGCCGCCATCCTCTCGGCGTCTCTTCTGCTGAGGCACGGCTTCGGGCTCGCGGCCGAGGCCGAGGCTGTAGACAGGGCCGTCTCCCTCGCGCTCGAAGCCGGGCTCAGGACTGCGGATACGGGCGGCGGTGCATCGACGCGCGAAGCGGGCGATGCAGTGATTTCAAAACTCAAAAGGCTCTAAGCCATGATAATAACACTGAAAAAGGGCGCGGGCGACGCCCAGGTCGAAAGCCTGAAGGAGCTCCTCAAGACGAAAAACATCGAGCCTCGCGTATGGAAGGGCGAGCTCGAGACGGTTATCGGATGCGTCGGCGACATAGCCCACCTCGACCCGGGGCTCATAGAGGCTCTGGACGTGGTCGAGAACGTTCAGCGGATACAGGAGCCGTTCAAGGCGGCGAACAGGAAGTTCCATCCGGACGACTCGGTGATAGACTGCTCGGGAGCGCCGGTAGGCGGAGGCCGCTTCGCGGTGATAGCGGGTCCGTGTTCGGTCGAGAGCGAAGAGCAGATCGTCGGGGTGGCAAGGGACGTGAAAGCGGCGGGGGCGACGCTTCTGAGGGGCGGCGCGTTCAAGCCGCGCACTTCGCCGTACGCCTTCCAGGGCATGGGAGCGGAGGGTTTGAGGCTTCTTTCCCTCGCGAAGAGGGAGACGGGGCTGCCTGTCGTCACCGAGCTGATGGATTTCAAGGACATCGAACTCTTCAACGATGTCGACGTCATACAGATCGGCGCGAGAAACATGCAGAACTTCAATCTCCTGAAGGAGGTCGGCGCGTTCACCAAAAAGCCGATTCTCCTCAAAAGAGGCATGTCCGCCACGCTCCAGGAGCTGCTGATGAGCGCGGAGTACGTCATGGCGTCGGGCAATCCCAACGTCATTCTCTGCGAAAGGGGGATACGCACGTTCGAAACGGCGATGAGGAACACCCTCGATCTTGGCGTCATATCCGTCCTCCACCGCCTTTCCCATCTGCCTGTCGTCGTGGATCCCTCCCATGCGACCGGCCATGCGTGGATGGTCGATTCGATGGCCGTCGCGGCGGCTGCGGCTGGCGCGGACGGGCTCATCATCGAGGTGCACAACGATCCGCCGCACGCCAAATGCGACGGCGCGCAGTCGCAGACGCCTGCGATGTTCGCGAAGACCATGGAGCGCATCATGAAGATAAGGAGCGTGCTGTGAAAGATCTCGGAAACGTAAGGGACGAAATTGACGCGATCGACGGACGGCTCGTCGAGCTTTTCCTGAAGCGCCTGGAGCTGGCCTCGGAGGTTGCGGCCGCGAAGCGCGAGAGCGGCGCGCCGGTCACGGATCCGTCGCGCGAGAGGGAGATACTCTCGCGCGTCTCGGAGGCTGCGGGGCCGGAGTTCGAGAACGGGGCGAGACTTCTTTTCACGACCCTCTTCTCCGTATCCAAGGCGAGGCAGAGGCTTCTTCTCAAGGGTCAATCCTCCCTGGTCAGGGCTGTAAGGGCGGCGGTTTCCGACGGGCTCAAGTTCCCGTCCCGCGCGATCGTCGCATGCTGCGGAACCGAGGGATCGTATTCCCAGCAGGCGGTGTCGCTTCTCTTCGCCGCGCCTACGATCGCCTATTTCAACGACTTCGAGAAGGTTTTCGAAGCCGTCGAGAAGGGGCTTTGCCCGTACGGCATGCTGCCGATAGAGAATTCCGCGGCGGGGTCGGTCGCGGCGGTATACGATCTCATGCAGAAGCACCGCTTCCATATCGCGAGGGCGATCAGGCTGAAGATAGATCACGTCCTTCTCGCCCCTCCGGGGACGAAAATCGAGGACATACGCGAAATAGCGAGCCACCCGCATGCGCTCGCGCAGTGCAAGGAATTTCTCCGCGCGCATCCGGCGATCGCGGCGACGGCGTCGTCCAACACGGCGGTCGCCGCACGCGAGGCGGCGGCTTCGGGACGCAAGGACCTCGCGGTCATCGCATCCCGCGCCTGCGCCGAGCTGTACGGGCTTGAGACGGTCGCCGAGAACATACAGGACGCGCCGTACAACTATACGCGGTTCATATGCATCTCGAAGGGCATGGAGATATATCCGGACGCTTCGAAGTTCACCGTGATGATGTCGCTTCCGCACCGTCCCGGCGCGCTAAACGCGATCATCTCCAAGTTCTCCGCGATCGACGTGAATCTCACGAAACTCGAATCCCGCCCCGTGCCGGGGATGGATTTCGAGTTCAGGTTCATATTCGACTTCGAAGCGTCGCCTTCCGACAGGCAGGTTCTCGCGCTTCTTTCGGAGCTGTCGTCCGATCCCGAAATCGAGCATTTCGAGTTTCTCGGAGCCTACGCGGAGAAGTGAAAATATGGTATAATATCAATTCTTATGACCGACACGAGTTTAAAGACATACGGCGCCGACGTCTTCTCCGAGAAGGCGATGCGCCGGCATCTCGAGAAAACGGTCGCGGCGAAGCTTATCGCCGTGATGAACGAAGGCAAGCCTCTCGATCCGTCGATCGCCGACGCGGTCGCGCAGGGCATGAAGGCGTGGGCTCTCGAGAACGGGGCTACCCACTTCACCCACTGGTTCCAGCCGATGACGGGCGGGACGGCCGAGAAGCACGACGCCTTCCTCGAACCCGCCGGCGTCGCGCAGGCCGTGCAGAAGTTCTCGGGAAGGAATCTGATAGGCGGCGAGACCGATGCGAGCTCGTTCCCCTCGGGGGGGTTGAGGTCCACATTCGAAGCCAGGGGCTACACGGCGTGGGATCCGACGTCCCCGGCATTCATCAAGCGCCACGAAAACGGGGCGACGCTCTGCATACCGACGGTCTTCTGCGCGTACACGGGCGCGGCTCTCGACATGAAGACGCCGCTGCTGAGGTCGGTGCAGGCCGTGAGCCGCGCGACCGAACGGCTCATGAAGAAATTCGGCAAGCCCAAGGCGCACGTCTCCGTGACCCTGGGCGCCGAGCAGGAGTACTTCCTCATCGACAGGCCGTTCTATCTGAAGCGGCCCGATCTTCTCCAGACGGGACGCACGGTCTTCGGGGCGGCGCCGGCGAAGCATCAGCAGCTAGACGACCACTATTTCGGCTCGATACGCCCGAGGATACTCAAGTTCATGACCGAGGTCGAGGATGCGCTTTGGAGGCTGGGGATTCCCGCGAAGACCCGCCACAACGAAGTCGCGCCAGCCCAGTTCGAGCTTGCGCCGATGTTCGAGGACATCAATCTCGCGGTCGACCACAACATGATGATCATGGAGACGCTCAGGCGCACGGCCGAGGCGAACGGGCTTGTATGCCTTCTCCACGAGAAGCCTTTCGAGGGCGTAAACGGGTCCGGCAAGCACTGCAACTGGTCGATCGCCTATGGCGAGAGGAATCTCTTTTCGCCCGGCGCGAGCCCGCGCGACAACGCCATATTCCTCACGTTCCTCTCGGCGATAATCCGCGCGGTCGATCTGCATGCGGACCTGCTGAGGATGTCCGTGGCAAGCGCCGGCAACGATCACCGCCTCGGTGCGAACGAGGCGCCGCCGGCGATCATATCCATATTCCTCGGGGATGAACTCACCGCCGTGATGAAGGAGATCGAGACGGGGGAGGCCGGCAGGAGGCGCGGAAAGACCGTGATGAAGGTGGGCGTCGACACCTTGCCGCCCCTGCCGAAGGACACGACCGACCGCAACCGCACTTCGCCTTTCGCGTTCACGGGGAACAAGTTCGAGTTTCGCGCGCCCGGCTCCTCCCAGAGCTGCGCGGCGAGCCAGACCGTCCTCAACACCATCGTCGCCGAGTCGATAGACGCGATATGCGACAAGCTCGACGCGCGCGGCGGAGACTTCAACACCGAGCTTCAGCTTCTTCTGCAGCGTCTGACGAGAAAGCACAACCGCATCCTATTCTCCGGCGACGGATACGGCGCGGATTGGCCCGGGGAGGCGGCGAAGAGGGGGCTTCCGAATCTCAGGGACACGCTCGAGGCGATCGAGCCGATGGACAATCCGGCAAACCGCGCGCTTTTCGCGAAGTACGGCGTCTTCTCCGAAGGGGAGATGGCCAGCCGCCGCGAAATTGCGCAGGAGGACTACGAAAGCCGCATTCTCATAGAGGGCAAAGTCGCCCTGGAGATCGCCCGCTCCATGATAAGGCCCGTCGTTGCCGACGAGTTCAGCCGTCTCGCGACGGCCATCGGCCAGGCGAAGAAGGACGGGCTCAAGGTAGGCCTAAGGGGCCTTACGGCGCTTTCGCTCAAGCTCGGCGCCGGGCTCGACGATCTGCACGTGAAGTGCGAAAAGATCGAGAAGGCGATAGCTAAGGGCTCTCCGCGCGGGATACTCAAGGCCCAGGACGATTTGAGGAAGACGGTGGACAAGCTCGAGCATCTTGTCGACGACACGAAGTGGCCCATGCCGAAATACAGGGAGATGCTGTTCATATACTGATTTCACAACCAAGGACACGACGATGAAGAAGAAAGAGATGAGATCGGGCGCGAAAGCCCTCGTGGAATCACTGGAAAAGGCGGGCGTCGACACGCTGTTCGGATATCCGGGCGGAGCCGTTCTGGACATATTCAACTGCATTCCGGAGGCGAAGTTCTCTTTCGTCCTCGGCCGTCACGAGCAGGGCTCGGCGCACATGGCCGACGGATATGCCAGGGCGACGGGCAAGCCGGGAGTGTGCCTCGTGACATCGGGGCCTGGTGCGACCAATACGATAACGGGTCTTGCGACGGCGAACGTCGACGGAATCCCGATGGTCGTCATCACGGGGCAGGTCTCTCTCGGGCTCATCGGCACCGACGCCTTCCAGGAGGCCGACACGACCGGCATCGCCCGCGGAGTCTCCAAGCACTGCTTCCTCGTCCAAAGCGCCGACGAAATTCCGGAGACCGTCGCCGAGGCGTTCTACATCGCGACCCACGGCAAGCCCGGGCCCGTTGTGATCGACATACCTAAGAACTGTCAGCAGGCGCTGACCTCGGCGGAGTATCCCGAGAGAGTGTCATTGCGGGCCTACCATCCAGAGTCCACGGCGACGACATCCCAGCTCAACCGCCTCGCAAAGCTGATAAACGAGGCGAAGCGTCCGGTTCTGTACGCGGGCGGCGGCGTCATCTCCTCGGGCGCAGCCAAGAATCTCGCCGAGCTCGCGCGCCGCGCGCAGATTCCTGTGACGACGACGTTGATGGGCCTCGGTTCGTTCGACGAGCGCGATCCGCTCGCTCTGGGTCTCTCCGGCATGCACGGAAGCGCGGCCGCGAACTGGGCGATACGCGACGCGGATTTGATACTCGCTTTCGGCGTGAGGTTCTCCGACCGCGTCACGGCGAAGATTTCCGAATATGCGAAGAACGCGACGCTCGTCCACGTCGATTGCGACCCCGCCTCGCTCAACAAGAACGTACCCGCCGATCTCGGGATTGTAGCCGACGTTAAGGACGTCATAACGACCGTTCTTTCGCGCGTGAAGGCTGCCGAGCACAAGGATTGGCTCAAGCGCATCGAGGGGTGGAAGAAGGAGAAACCTCTCGCCTACAAGCCGATGCACAAGGGCGTCATAATGCCGCAGGCCGTGATCGAGTCGATTGACCGCGCGACCAAGGGCGAGGCGATACTCGTAACCGACGTCGGCCAGCACCAGATGTGGGCGGCGCAGTATTTCCGCCACAACGCCCCGCGCCACTTCCTCACTTCTGGAGGAATGGGCACGATGGGCTTCGGCATCCCCGCCGCGATCGGCGCGGCGATGGCGAAGCCGGGCGAAAAAGTCGTCGCCGTCTGCGGAGACGGAGGCGCGCAGATGACGTTCGAGGAGCTCGTCGTCGCCGTCGAGCACAAGCTTCCGGTGACTTTCGTCGTGATAAACAACGAGTGTCTGGGCATGGTGCGCCAGTGGCAGGAGCTGTTCTACTCCAAGCGCTATTCCGGGTCGATACTCTCCTCCAAGGGCCGCATGGCCCCGGAGCACATCGACGAAGACCTCGGCTACGACTACCTCCCCGACTTCTGCCGCCTCGCCGAGGCGCACGGCGCAAAGGCTTGGCGGGTCATAGACCCCGGAAAACTCGATGCGGTCGTCAAGAAGGCCGTCGCGACGAAAGGTCCGTCGCTCGTCGAAGCGATCGTCGAGCCGAGGGCGAACGTGTATCCGATGATTCCGGGAGGGAAGTCCGTCTCGGAGATGGTTTTCGACTGAGGAGGCTTTCCATGAACGAGAAGATTCACAGACTCAACTGCTACGTGGAGAACAAGCCCGGAGTCCTCGCCAGGATCGTGGGGCTCATCTCGGGCCGAGGCTACAACATCCAGACCCTGAACGTCGGCCCCACGGAGGACGGAACGGTCTCCAGGATGAGGATCGACGTTCTTGCGACGGACAGGGTCATAGAGCAGGTCATACTTCAGCTCAGGAACCAGGTGAACGTCATAGAAGTCACCTCCAGGCGGATGTGAAGAAGGCCTTTGCGTCCATTGCGGACTGGATCTCGCGCCTGATGGCGTTAAGCGTCCTCTCCGCCGCCGCGGCAGGTTTCATTTTCCCGCGGGCCGTTTCGGCGGCCGTTCCGCCGTCGAGCGTCAACTGGCTCCTCGGCGCAGTCATGTTCGGCATGGGGATGTCGCTCAGACCGGGGGATTTTCTGCTCGTCCTCAAGCGTCCGCGCGACGTCGCCATAGGCGCGGCGGCCCAGTTTGCCGCGATGCCCGCTCTGGCGTTCGCCATCGCGAAGGCGTTTGCGCTTTCGCCGGAGCTTGCCGTCGGCCTTGTCCTCGTCGGCGCGTGTCCCGGGGGGACGGCCTCAAACGTCATATCGTACCTCGCGAAAGGGGATGTCGCGCTTTCCGTCACGATGACTTCCGTATCCACGCTTCTCGCGCCTCTCCTCACGCCGCTTCTCGTGCTTGCGTGGGGCGGGGCGAGCATCGACGTCCCGGTGGCCGGCATGTTCATCTCCATCCTCCAGGTCGTTATAGCGCCCATAGCGGCGGGGCTCCTTCTCGACATGTACGCGCCGCGGTTCGCGCATGCAGCGAAAAGGTTCATGCCGGCCTTTTCCGCGCTTGCCGTCTCCGCGATCGTCGCAGGCGTCGTCGCCGCCAATGCGGCCAATCTCAAGGGCAATCTCGGAGCCGTCGCCGGCGCCGTAGTGCTGCACAATCTTTGCGGCATGCTGCTCGGCTGGTCGATCGCGGCTGCGTTCCGCATGGACGGCGCGAAGCGCCGCACTGTGGCGGTGGAGGTGGGCATGCAGAATTCTGGTCTGGCCGTATCGCTTGCGAAAGGGCATTTCAACCCCGATCCTTCAAGCGCCGCGATGCCTCTCTCCGCCGTGCCCGGCGCTCTTTTCAGCGTTTGGCACAACCTCTCCGGCGCGCTTTTTGCAGCAGTCTCCAAGGCTTTTTTGGTATAATATCCATCATGGCAAAGAAATATCTCATCGGTGCGCTCGCTGCGGGAATCGCGGCGTTTGCGCAGGGCGCCGGGCGGCAGGTGCGCGACGAAGGCGCTGCGGCGGGCGAATGGACCCACGACGTAGAGGCCGCCAAGGCCTACGCGAAGGATTCGGGGCGGTATCTTTTCATGAATTTCACCGGAAGCGACTGGTGCGGATGGTGCAAGCTCATGGACGAGCACGTCTTTGCGCAGCCGGGGTGGCAGGCGTTCGCGGAAGACAACCTTTCCCTCGCTTTCGTCGACACGCCGCGCGACAGTTCGCTAGTCCCCGCGAAATACCGTGCGCGCAACCGGTCCCTCAGGGACGAATACGACGTGAAGGGGTTCCCTACATACATCCTGTTCGCGCCTGACGGACATGTCGCCGGGCGTCTCCAGGCCGCCCGCGGAGGAACCGACATGGGGTTCGTCACCAACGTGGTCTCTTTGATCGTCGAGGACCGCATAGCCGAATTCGTGACCCCCGAAGAGCTCGCCGACTACCGACTCGCGCAGGAGGAGCGCGCCGCATGGGAGGCAGACCGCGACAGGCTGGAGCGCGATTTCAGGATGAAGTACGACGAGCCCCGCACTGCCGCGAGAAACGAGATCGGCGAGGCGAAGCTTGCCATACTCCGAAGGGCTGCCGAATGGCGCAGGGCGGGTGTGAAGCCAAATCCGCTCGCCGCGGGTAAGGAGATTCGTTTTTCCGATTTCGGACGCGGCGTCGTCACCAACGGAGCGTCTTTCGGAAGCTGGACGTGCGACTGGCCCGCCGCCCAGGAGCTTGCGAAGGAGAGCGGGAAGGACATCCTTCTCGCTTTCACGGGTCCGCAGTGGTGCGATTGGGGCAATGCAATGGAGTCCAACGTGTTCAACACGGCGGAATGGATGGATTGGGCGAAGGACAATCTCGTGCTCTTCTACGCCGACTGCCCCGACGAAGCCAACTCCGGCGGGCTTCCCGAGCCGATTCTCGCCCAGAACGCCACTCTCTACAAGAAGTACGGGCTGCAGGGGTGCCCGTTCTACCTTCTTGCGACGCCGGAAGGCGAGAGGTATGACGCTTTCGGCGCCACTGCCGGCATTACGCCAAAGGCCCAGATTGAGGCGGTGGAGCTTCTTCTTGCCCGCCACGGGCTCGATAAACTCGCCCCGGCTGACGAGGTTGAACAGTACAGGGATCTCGAAAGGCGCGAAGCCGAGGCCGAGGGCAAGTGGCGCGAGGGATACGACATGTTCATCGCCGAGATGGACAGGATGGTGGAGCGCTTCAAGCCGATAGCGGACCGCCGCAACAGGCTGTTCATGAAGGCGTTTGAAGCATACAACGCAAAGAAGGAATCGAAATGAAAGGCTTTTTGAGGCTCGCGGCGGCCGTTCCGCAAACGAGGCCCGGCGACATCGCAGCGAACACGGCCTCGATAATCGCGACCATGCGCATTGCGGCCGGTACGGGCGCTTCGCTTGCCGTCTTCCCCGAGCTGTGCGTGACGGGGGCCACCTGCGGCGATTTGTTTTTTCGCGGCGAAACCGCAAGCGCCGCGCTGAAGGCCCTGGAAGAAATAGCCAAGGCGTCCGCCGCATATCCTTCGACTGCGTTCGTCGTCGGGCTTCCCATGCGCCGAAACGGACTGCTCTGCGACTGCGCCGCGGTCGTCGCCGGCGGGAGCGTAAAAGGAGTTGTCGAGAAGCGTATCGCCCCTGGGGACTCGGCTTCGCGCCATTTCTCGCATCCGGCGGAACCTTTCGCAGACATGGTCTTCGCCGACGATTCCGGAGAGCTTGAATTCTCCGTTTCGTTCTCCGGGTGCGAGATTCCCTGCTGCGCCGCATCGGTCGTGGCCAAGCTTTGCGCGACTCCGGCCGTGGCCGACGAGCATCTTCCGGGAATCATGGAGGACATCATCGACTCGCGGCGCCGCGCCGCGATAGTCGTCTCGGCCAACGCCGGTTGGGGAGAGTCGAGTTCAGACCGTGTTTACGACGGATTCGCCAGAATCGTGGAGAACGGCGACGTAATCGCGGCGGCGGGGCGTTTCGAGCGCACTCCTTCAGTCGCCGTCGCAGACGCCGATCCCGATGCGATAGCCTACGCTAGGGCGCGCGGGTGGACCTGTGACGCGCCTGCGCACGCTGTGCGGATTCCGCTCGGTTTTGCGGCCAAGTCCGCCAAGGGGAGGCTGAAACGCGCCGTGGATCCCCATCCGTTCGTCCCCCAGGACCCCAAGATGCTTTCGATGCGGTGCGCCGAGGCATTCTCGATACAGACATCGGCACTTGCCACGCGTATGGAGGCTATAGGCTGCAGGAATGTAGTAGTCGGCCTTTCTGGAGGACTTGACAGCGCTCTCGCCCTTTTGGTGTGCGTAGAGGCTTTCGCGATGGCGAAGCTCCCGAAGAAGGGGATAGAGGTTCTGACCATGCCCGGCTTCGGCACCACCCGCCGCACCAAAGGGAACGCCGAACTGCTCGCGGAGGGGCTTGGACTCGGAATCGAAACCGTGGATATCACCGAAAGCGTGCGCGCCCACTTCAGGGACATCGGTCAGGACGAGAGTGTGCGCGACGTGACGTACGAGAACGCGCAGGCGAGGATGAGGACGCTCGTCCTCATGGACCGCGCCAACCAGTCCGGCGGAATCGTGGTCGGCACTGGCGACCTCTCTGAAGTCGCCCTGGGATGGTGCACGTACAACGGCGATCACATGAGCATGTACGGCGTCAACGCCGGAATCCCGAAGACTCTCGTGCGCGAAATCGTCCGCTGGTATGCGAACGAGCGCGCGGGATCGCACTCTCCCGCGGGCAAGGCTCTTCTCGACATTCTCGCGACGCCCGTCTCGCCCGAGCTCCTGCCTGCGAAGGCCGACGGCACGATTGCGCAGGAGACCGAGGACAGGGTGGGGCCATACGAGCTTCACGACTTCTTTCTCTACAACTTCATCGAGCGCGGGGCTTCGAAGAGGAAGATCGCCGATCTCGCCGCCGAGGCGTTCAGGGGGAAATACTCCAAGGCGGAGGTCGGCAAGTGGCTTGACGTGTTCTTCAGGCGCTTCATGACCCAGCAGTTCAAGCGCAACTGCTCCCCTGAGGGGCCGTCGGCCCTCAGGGTCTCGCTTGCCCCGCGGACGGGATGGCAGATGCCGGGGGATGCGAAATTCCCGTCATGAGCGGCGGAATTATGGTATAATCAATTTTAACAAATACACAGCAGGATAAAGCAAAGAAAATGGATATAGTCTGTCTAGACCTCGAAGGGGTTCTCGTGCCCGAAATATGGATTGCGTTTGCCGAGGCCACCGGCATCCCGGATTTCCGCCGCACGACGCGCGACGAGCCCGATTACGACAAGCTTATGCACTATCGCATGGATCTTCTTGACAGGCACGGCTTCGGGTTGCACCAGATCCAGGACGTGATTTCGGGAATGCGTCCGCTGATAGGCGCCCAGGAGTTTCTCGACCAGCTCAGGGAAAAAACGCAGGTTCTCATCCTCTCCGACACGTTCGACCAGTTCTCCCAGCCTCTGATGCGAAAGCTCAACTGGCCGGCGATATTCTGCAATTCGCTCGTCGTCTCGCCGGAGGGGCGGGTGACGGGATACAAGATGCGCTGTCCGCAGTCTAAGCTCACCACGGTCAAGGCGCTGCAGAGCTGCGGCTTCCAGACGATCGCGGCGGGCGACAGCTTCAACGATCTAGCGATGATCCGCGCCTCCAAGGCCGGATTCCTGTTCCGTTCGACGCCCGAAATCAAGGCCGCGAACCCGGACATCCCGGCGTACGAGACGTACGACGACTTCCTCGCGGCCATATTCAGGAATCTTGGCTGATATGGTCGGTGCCGTTCTTCTTGCCGTCACAGTAGCTTTCCCCAGACCGGGCCAGACCTTGCCATACGTTTCCCGCACGTACATGAGCGGGGCGGTTGAGAGAGGGGCTTCGGATCTTACGGTGCAGGGTCGCCCTGTGGAAATTTACAAGACGGGTGGATGGGTCACGATGGTTGATGTCTCGGAAGGCGAGAATTCCGTCGAAATAGTCTCCGGGGGAATCGTCACGAATGTCACGGTCAAGGTCGAAAAGAAGCCCGTGCCGAAGCTCGACGCCGACGGCAATCCGCTTCCTCCCCCTCCGCCCAGGGTCTATGAAAAGCTTCCGTATGCGTCGGATGAGCCGCAAAAGCACCCTCGCGGCAAAAAGCCGTGTGATACGCTTCTGTTTCTCGATCCCGGGCATGGCGGATCCAAGGACACCGGCGCGGTAAGTCCACACGGCTTTTTCGAGAAGGACGCGAATCTTGCGCTTGCCAAGGACGTGCGCACGGAGCTCCTCAAAATGGGCTATCGTGTCGAGATGACGCGCGAGGGCGACGTCGCCCTGCAGCTCACGGAGCGTCCGCGAAAGGCGTGCGAGATGAAGGCCGACGCCTTTGTGTCGATCCACCACAACGCGCCGGCGTGCACGACTGATCCGAGGAAGGTCCGCTATACGGCGGTCTATGCGTGGAACGGCATAGGTGAAGGGCTTGCCGGGCCGATTTCCGCCAGGATGGGCAAGGCGGTCGCGCCGGAGATCGCCAATAACGGCGTTCTCCACGCCAATTTCGCCGTGACGCGCAACCCTCAGGTGCCGAGCTGCCTCGTCGAGGCGGACTTCATAACGACGCCCGAGGGCGAGTTGGACATATGGACCGTTTCCCGGCGCAGAAAGCTCGCCTCGGCGATCGCCGCAGGAATCGATGACTGGTGCAGACAGAACTGAACGGAGGATGACCGATGAAGCAGACCCCTAATCCGCACGACTTTATCCTCAAATGGCGCGGAGATGTGCTCACTGTGACTCTTGAGCTTGATTCGCCAAGGCCGGGCCGCGCGGCGTTCCGCACCAACATCGGCCATGCGAGAGTCCGCCGGCGCGAAATCATCGCCCAGACCGAGACGGGCGAGACGCCTCTCGCCAGGGCCTGGACCGACATTCCTCTGCCTGAAGTGAAGCCCGGCATATTCCGCGCCGACATACCTCTCGACGAGGTCGGAGTATTCTCCGGCAAGGCGTGCTTTTTCCCGGAAGGGTCGACCGTTCCGGAATGGCCTGAAGGCCGCAACACCCACATAAAGGTCGAAAGCTCGCTCACGAGGAGGAACAATTCCATATACACGGTCTTCCCCCGCCAGTTCGGCTCTTTCCGCGAGATCGTGCGCCGTCTTCCCGTGATAATGGATACGATGGGCTTCCGCCTGATACAGACGCTCCCTCCTTTTCCTGTGCCGACTACATATGC
Organism: Kiritimatiellia bacterium; assembly: GCA_024694365.1. GTDB lineage: Bacteria > Verrucomicrobiota > Kiritimatiellia > RFP12 > UBA1067 > UBA1067. The sequence continues at coordinate 12,366 of JAILJX010000002.1, read as the reverse complement.
CGTCATGGGGGAGTACGGCTGCCCGTTCGCTGCGCTTGATTTCCTTTCGGTAGACCCCGCGATGGCCGAGTTTGACGAATACGCGACTCCTCTCGACCAGTTCCGAGAGCTGATAGACGCGGTGCACGCGAGAAGGGGTCTGCTTCTGGTGGATCTCCCGGCGAACCACACCGGTTGGGCATCGGCTCTGCAGACCCATCATCCAGACTGGTTCCATAGGGAGGACGACGGCCGCTTCATCTCGCCCGGGGCGTGGGGGGTGAAGTGGGCGGATCTCGTAGAACTCGACTACTCCAAGCCGGAGCTTCGCTCCTACATGGCAGACGTATTCCTGTTCTGGTGCCGCAACGGCGTCGACGGCTTCCGGTGCGACGCGGGCTACATGATTCCGGCCGAGACCTGGGAATACATCGTCGCGCGCGTGCGGGAAGAGTATCCAGACACCATTTTCATGCTGGAGGGCCTTGGCGGCGACATCAAGGTGACGGACCGCCTTCTCGCCGAGTCGAATCTGGACTGGGCGTACTCCGAGCTTTTCCAGACATATGACCGGGCCGCCTTCGAGTGGTATCTCCCCGGCGCCATTGCGCGCAGCGAGACTTACGGAACGCTTGTGCATTTCGCCGAGACTCACGACAACGACCGTCTAGCCAAGGGAGGCGAGACTTACGCCAGGCTTAGGGTACAGCTTGCGGCGCTCCTGAGTTGGCAGGGGGCGTGGGGAATAGCCAACGGCGTCGAGTGGTTCTGCAAGGAGAAGATCGACGTACACGGCAAGAACGATCTGAACTGGGGCGCGAAAGACAACATGGTCGAGCTCATTTCGCGGCTCAATTTCATCCTGGAGACCAATCCTGCCTTCTCCGGCGCGAGCCATCTGGAGGTCGTGACGCGAGGCGCCGGCAACACTCTCGCTGTCGCAAGGGAGTGCGAAGGCGGCGGGGAGAGGCTCCTTGTCCTCGCGAATCTCGACTGCGGCCGTCCCGCATCGATAGAATGGGATCTCAACAGGTTCCCGTCCGGCGCGGCGTTCGATTTGATGACCGAGAAGAAGATACATGTCAAGGGGCCCGTGCATCTTGCGCCTGGACAGGTTATGTGCCTCAAATGCGCGACGCGTCCCGCGGCGCGCCGCGTTGGCGGCTCAGCAGAGGACGCCGGAACGAAGCCGGCAAGCGAGAGCATTTTCCACTGGGTTTTCCCGCGCGACGTCTCGAGGGAAGTCGTAGTGCCGGAGGACCAATGGGTTGAAGTGTCGGCGCCGCAACATTTCCGCATGCGCGTGATAGATCCGGCGACAGGCAAGACGCTGCGGGTCTTCAGGTCTGCGGACGGCGACGGCAGGCATGCGGTCCGTTTCGACGCTCCCCACTACAAGGGGGACGGCGTCAGGTGCCGCAGACTTGTGTTTTCCATGATCGTATATTCGCCCGGCAAGGCGCAGCGCACAAGATCCGCGTTTCTGATACCTCCGCGCGGAGACGGCGCGAAAGCCGCCGTGTCTCTCGACGGGGCGGCGGTGCGCAAGCGCCCGGACACGCGCGCGATCCTCTCCAACGGCGCCGGCGCCGCCGCCCAGCTGAGGGCCGGATGGGGCTGCATAGCGAGCCAGTACGATGCGATTCTTGCGGCGAATCCGAATCCGGAATGCCCGTCCGACAGGCTCAATCTCTGGACGAGGATGCGCTGCTGGCTTCAGCGGGAGGGTTACACGCGAGAGTTCGACAGCCAGTGCGTCACCAGGTTTTCGGCGGACCCGGCCGGACGCTTCGCAAGGTGGAATTTTCTCGTTCCGTGCGGCATGGGCAAGACGACGTCGTTCGTTTTCGAGGCGGCACTCGGCAAGGGCAAAAACGCTGCGAGAATCAAAGTGACGCGCGTTGCGGAGGGGCCTGACGACGTCGGCGACCAGGTAAGGATAGTGTTTCGCCCCGACATCGAGTGGAGAAGCTTCCACGCGGCCACTAAAGCCTACGCCGGGCTCGAGGATAAGTTTCCCCAGGCCGTCTCCCCATCGCCTCGCGGATTCGCTTTTGCGCCCTACGGCAAGCGTTTTGTGATGTCGGTGGAAAACGGAATCTACCACCATGAGCCTCAGTGGAGCTACAATGTCGGGCATCCCGAAGAGGCCGCGAGGGGACAGGATCCGGCCGGAGACCTTTTCAGCCCCGGCTGGATATCGGCGGACCTGAAGGCGGGTGATTGCGTCCTTGTTTCCGGCGAGCTGGAGCCTTCGCAGGACCGTCCGGTATATCCCGAAGGACCGGACGACATGCCGTCCTCGCTGCCCGTGGCGGACGCTCTCAAGCGCTCGCTTGATCTGTTCATCGTCAAGAGGGACGATCTCAAGACCGTGATAGCCGGCTATCCATGGTTCCTGGACTGGGGCCGCGACACCTTCATTTTCATGCGTGGCATGATTGCGGCGTGCAAGATCGAAGAGTCTCTCAAGATACTTCGCGCTTTCGCCGCGTTCGAGGAGGACGGGACGCTTCCGAACATCATATACGGTGCGACGGCCGGCAACAGGGATACGACTGACGCCCAGCTCTGGTTCATACGGTGTGTCCAGGAGCTAGAGGAAAGCTTTGGGCTTCTTGGCGGCATGGCCGGCCTCGCCGACCTCAAGGATACGTGCGGAAGGATCGTTGACAACTACATCAAGGGCACCCCCAACGGCATAAAGATGGATCCTGGATCCGGCTTGGTCTTTTCGCCGTCCCATTTCACCTGGATGGACACCAACTATCCCGCCTGCACCCCGCGCACAGGCTATCCCGTGGAGATACAGGCGCTTTGGATATCGGCGCTTCGCTACACTGGCCGCTCGGAGCTTGCCGAGAGGGCGCGTGCCTCGACGGAAAGGTTTTTCAAGCGGCCGGATGGCAACGGATACTGGGACTGCCTCGCCGCCGAGCCCGGTGTCAGCGCGGCCGATGCGATTCCGGAAGATACCATAAGACCCAATCAGCTTCTCCTGGTCACGCTGGACGTCATCAAGGACCGTTCCATACTGCGCGCGACCGAGGAGCTGCTCGTCCCCGGCGGGATACGGTCGCTCGATGCCGGCAATCCTCTGTACAGAGGGTCGTATGCCGGCGACGAGGACACTTCACGCAAGCCCGCGTACCACAACGGAACGGTGTGGGCGTGGCCTTTCCCGCTCTGGGCGGAGGCCCTTGTCAAGACAGGTATGGCGTCGGCCGCGACGGCGCGTCAGCTTCTGGCCGGGGCTGTCGAGAACCTGAACTGCGGTTGCCTTTGCCACATCAGCGAAATAGCCGACGGCGACGCGCCGCATGCCCAAAAGGGCTGCACAGCCCAGGCGTGGAGCGATTCTGAACTTCTGCGCGTCTGGCTCGTTCTTTCCAGATATGAACGATTCGCACTTGACACGCACCGAGATTGGGTGTATATTAAGCCCCATAGTGACCGATATAAGCATATTTCGGCACTGCAGGAGTAAGTGATGGGAAAAAAATTGCTGATAGTGGAATCGCCGGCGAAGGCGAAGACGATAGGAAAATATCTCGGCGGAGATTTCGCCGTGAAGAGTTCGGTCGGGCATATACGCGATCTGCCCAAGGAGAACAGTGCGATAAAAATCGAGGCTAACGGCCCCGGGAAATGGACTTTCACACCCAAGTATGTCGTTTCCGACGGCAAAGGCAAGGTCGTGTCTGAGCTGAAGCGCGCGGTCAAGGCGTCCGACGAGATATATCTCGCAAGCGATCCCGACCGCGAGGGTGAGGCGATAGCCTGGCATCTCAAGGAGGTGCTTGCGCCTGTCGCCGGGGACAAGCCGTTCCACCGCGTAACCTACAACGAAATCACCAAGCCTGCGGTCCTCAAGGCCGTCGCCGAGCCGCGCGACATCGACATGCCGCGCGTCGATGCGCAGCAGGCGCGCAGGATACTCGACAGGCTTGTCGGCTACAAGGTGTCGCCTTTGCTTTGGAAATACATCCCCTGCGCCAACAACCGCACTCTGAGCGCCGGCCGCGTGCAGTCCGTCGCGCTTAGGCTTCTCGTCGAACGCCAAAGGGAGATTGATGCGTTCGTCCCCGAGACTTACCACCTTATGGGCGTGGAGGCCAAGAAGCGCGGCGGCGGGGCCAAGTCGTCGTTCGTGGCAAAGCTCGTCCGCATGGACGGGGAGAAGCCGGACATAAGGGAAAAGCAGGCTGCGGACAACATCCTTCTTGATCTCGCCGGCGCCGAACTCGAGGTTACGGGCCTGAAAAAGCAGCCCAAAGTGCGCCATGCGCTTCCTCCGTTCACGACATCCACCCTCCAGCAGGCCGCGTCCAGCGTCCTCGGGTTCTCGCCAGGCAAGACGATGAAGTATGCCCAGGCGCTGTACGAACAGGGGCGCATAACCTACATGCGAACGGACTCCGTCAACGTCTCCGATGTCGCGCGCGCCGCGGCGAAGGACTACATAATCTCCAGTTGCGGGGCTGAATTCTATCCCGAAAAGCCGAATTTCTTCAAATCCAAGGCGGACGCCCAAGGCGCCCATGAAGCGATAAGGCCTACCGACGCCGCGCTCGCGCCGGAGCTTTCCGGGCTCGATTCCGCGGCGCTCAAGCTTTACGATCTCATCTGGCGCAGATTCATCGCCAGCCAGATGGCCGACGCCCGCACCACCGTGAAGACCGTCTCCATCGCGGCGCGAAAGCCCGCCCTCGCCCACGACTATCTCTTCACCGCCAGCGCCACCGACGTTGATTTCGAGGGATTCCTGAAAATCATGAAGCTTTCCCTCAAGAAGAAGAAGGCCGGCGACGACGAGGATGACGACGATTCCGACGAAGTCGCGGCGTTGCCGCAGCTGGCAGAGGGCGAAATGCTTGACGCCGTGAGATGGCTTGCCGACGAAAAGCAGACGAAGGGGCCGTCGCACTACTCCGAGGCGAGCCTCATCAAGGCCCTGGAGGAGAACGGAGTCGGCCGGCCGTCCACATACGCTGCGACGATCGAGACTCTCAAGACGCGCGAGTACGCGAAGAACGAGAAGAAGAAGCTCGTTCCGCTCGAACGCGGAATTCTCGTCTGCGATTGGCTGGTCAAGAAGCTGGATTCGCTTTTCAACGTCGGCTACACCGCTGAGATGGAGGCCGAGCTCGACAAGGTCGAGGAGAAGGGCGAGCCGATGGATGCTATGCTCAGCGAATTCTACGCGAAGTTCCTGGAGGCTCTGGCCGCGTGCGCCGAGCCCGCGCCGGACCGCTCGAAGTTCGATGTGGTTTTCGGACTTCTCGACAAGGTCAAGGCGTGGAAGGAGCCAAAGACCGTCGGCAAGCGCACTTACGACGACAAGGCGTTTGTCGAGAGCGTCCGCCGCCAGTGCGACGAAAACAAGCCCATGAGCGCGAGGCAGCTCGAGTTCCTCGTCCGCATGGTGTCGATGTATTCCGAACAGATTCCCGACGCGGAGCAGACGCTCAAGGAGGCCGGGATAGGCGCCGGAGCGTCAATGCTTCCCGCCAAGGCCGACGAGGAGCTCGTGAAATTCTGCTTCGAGACCATGGACCGCATCGGCGGCATGATGAAGAATCCCTTCCTGAAGAGTCTCCGCGAACAGGTGGACAGGGGCCGGGGGCTTTCGCCGAAGCAGTTCTCAATATTGGCGCGATCCGTCGGAGAGAATGCGGGGGCTCTTCCGGACTGCGGAGAGATACGCTCCAAGCTCGCCGAATTCGTCCCGGGCGGCTTCTCCTCGCAGGATGACGATCCGGCGGTGCCTGGCCTCCTCGAGCTCATGAAGACAGTCACCGAGTGGCGCCCCCCGGCGAAGAAGGGGAAGAAGATATACGACGACAGGGGATTCGTCGATTCCCTCGCGGAGCAGTACAGCCGCAGGCACTCGTTGAGTCCGCGCCAGGTCATGGCTCTCAGGCGCGTGGCGGTGGCGTACAAGGACAAGATCCCGGGCTATGCCGAACACGCCGAAAGGCTCGGCTTGACGGACATCCCCTCCAGCCGCGAGAAGTCGGCCGAGGTCCTGGCGGGGGTGGAGGAGTCCGTGCCCGGCAGGAGGGCTCGTGGCGCTGACGCTTGATGAAGCCGCGCGGGACGATCCTCTCGTCGCGAAATTCGTGTCGCATCTGTTCGCCGAGCGCAACGTCTCGCAGAACACGATCGTCGGGTATTCCGGAGACATCGCCCAGCTGGCGGCTTTCCTGTGGGGGGCGAAAGCGCCCCCCCCTCTCGACTGGGCGTCCGTGAAAGACCGCAATGCGCGCGAATTTCTCGCCGCGCTGTCCAAGGACGGCGCCACGGCGACCACCATCCGCCGGAAGCTTGCCGCGGCTCGCACGTTCTTCAGGTTCCTGCAGCGCGAGCGCGCCGTCGTCGACAATCCGTTTTCCCTCCTCAAGGGCCCGAGGAAAGCGAAGCTTCTTCCCCGGACGCTGTCGGTGGCCGACGTGGAAAGGTTTCTGGCCCGTCCGCGGAAGGATTTCGAGGATGGCACTCTCGGCGAGTATCCGGCGAAAAGGGACGAGGCTCTGTTCGAGTTCCTGTATTCGACAGGCTGCCGCATAGGCGAGGCGATAGCCTTGAAGTGGGGCGATGCGGACCTCGCCCGCGGTTCCGCGATCGTCACCGGCAAGGGATCGAAGGACCGTCTTGTGGTTCTCGGCGCGCCTGCCGTCGCGGCGATGAAGGCGCTGCGCGATGCAATCTCCGCCAGGCGCCCCGAGCTCGCTTCGGACGGCGCAGACGCCTTTCTCAGCGACAGGTTCGGCAGGATATCCGCGCGTTTCGTCGAACGGCGCATGAAGAGGTATCTTTCCGAGGCGGACCTTCCCGCCGATCTGTCTCCCCACAAGCTAAGGCACAGTTTCGCGACCCATCTTCTGGACGCCGGGGCGGATTTGAGAAGCGTTCAGGAGATGCTAGGCCACGCGTCGCTCTCGACTACCCAGATATACACCCACGTCTCCGTGGAGCGCCTCAAGGACGAATACGCCAAGGCCCACCCGCGGGCGTGAGCCGCCGTGTCTTCCGGACGCGTGCGCGGCGCAGGGAAATTTGGTATAATCTTTTCCATGAAACGCATAACACTTTTCCTCTTCGTCAATCTGGCGGCCGTATCCATGCTCACGGCCGTCGCCGCCCTGATCTGCGCCGCGTTCGGCGTCGACCTTTCGGCCATCGGCGGCGCCGGCGATTTCGTCCCCTTGCTTGCCATCGCCTTCATATTCGGAATGGCCGGCGCGCTAATATCGCTCGCGCTCTCCAAGACGATGGTCAAGGCGACCATGAAATGCCGGATCGTCGACGGCTCTGAGGGCCCGGCGGAGCGCTGGCTCGTCTCCACCGTCGCCGATCTCGCTTCCCGCGCGGGCGTCGGAATGCCCGAGGTCGCAATCTACCCCGGCGAGGCCAACGCTTTCGCGACCGGCGCCAGGCGCGACCATGCGCTCGTCGCCGTGTCGACGCGCATAATGGAGCAGATGTCGGAATCCGAGCTCAAGGCCGTCCTTGGGCACGAAATGAGCCATGTTGCGAACGGAGACATGGTCACCATGTGCCTCGCGCAGGGCGTTGTCAACACGTTCGTCATTTTCTTCTCCCACATCCTCGCCGGCATCGTGCAGACGACGGTAAACTCCAACAGGCGAGGCGAGCGCCGCAGGAGCGGAGGCGGAAACTGGTTTCTCTATCACATGCTGCTCCAGCTTTTCCAGACGGTTTTCGGGCTTCTCGCCGCGATGGTTCTCATGTGGTACAGCAGAAAGCGCGAATTCGCGGCCGACGCAGGTTCGGCCAGGCTCCTGGGCTCCCCCTCGCCGATGATTGCGGCTCTCCGCCGTCTCGGGAACCTCCGCCCTGGCGTATTGCCCGACTCGATAAAGGCCTTCGGCATCTCCGGGGGGAAGACTTCGCTTTTCGCCTCCCACCCCTCCATGGAGGATCGCATCTCGGCGCTGATGAACCTTCCGCCCGACTTTGCCGTTTAACGTTGATGAAAGGATGACATTGATGAAGAAACTGGTTTTTGCCGCGTCCCTCTGCGCCTGCGCCGCATATGGCGCCGGTTCGGCGGCGTCCATCGAAGCGTCGATAGAGAAGGGCGCGAAATTCCTGCTCTCGCGCCAGGCGGCCGAGGGGTATTGGAGCGACCGCCAGATGCCGGCACTCACGGCCTTGCCGGCGTGGGCGCTTCTCGGGTACGGGAAGACTCCTCCGTCCGCGATCTCCAACGCGGTCGCGTACGTCCTTTCCACGCAGCGCCCCGACGGCGGATTCTACTGCCCCAAGCCGGGCCGCGGCGGCTCCGGGCTCGGCAACTACAATACGTCCGTCTGCCTTTCCGCGCTTTTCGAGTCGGGAATCGCCCCGGTCGAGGCGATGCTCAAGGCGCGCGAATACATCGCCTCCTCCCAGCTGACCGGCGACGACACGATGGCCGGCGGCTTCGGATACGACAAGGTCTCCAGGAGACGCTATGCCGACCTTTCCAACACCTCGTATGCGCTCGACGCCATGCGCCGCACGGAAGGGCTCGAGGAGAAGCGCAGGGACGGCAGGAGGGTGGACCTCGATTGGGACAAGGCTCTCGCGTTCGTGGACAATCTCGTCAAGACCGAGGGCCCCGACGCCGGGGGCGCCGCCTACAACGAGCGCACTCCGCAGGGCGGGAAAGAGATCGACTCCAAAGGCAGGGTCATGCTTCGCGCATACGGCTCGATGACATATGCCGCCGTGCTTTCCATGTGCCACGCCAGGCTGGACCGCGGCGATCCTCGCGTAAGGCAGTCTTTGGAATACTGCGAGAAGCACTGGACCGTGGACGAGAATCCCGGGATGGGCAGTCAGGGGCTGTACTATTTCTATGACATAATGGCGAGGGCTCTTTCGGCATCAGGCGCGGAGACGGTAGGCGGGCACGACTGGAAGAAGGAGCTTTCCGGGAAGATCGTATCCCTTCAGAAGGAGGACGGAAGCTGGTCCAACGACAACAACCGCTTCTGGGAGGCCGATCCTGTCCTCTGCACATCCTTCGCGATGCTCGTTCTCGAGCTCTGCCGCTGAGCGGCGCGCTCCGGGACCGCAATTTCTGCGCACGGCGGCGGGTTGGATATGATATAATATCCAAATCATGGAGATGAAAGTATTCAATTCGCTGACGCGCCGCGATGAGATTCTCGCGCCGCTTTCCGGCGACGAAATCCGCATGTACACGTGCGGTCCGACAGTCTACAACTACGCGCACATAGGCAACTTCCGGGCCTACACGTTCGAGGACATCCTCAGGCGCGTAATCGAGTTCAACGGCATGAAGGTCCGCCAGGTCATGAACTTGACAGATGTCGACGACAAGACGATTCGCGGAGCCAACGCCGCCAATGTCGCGCTCGCCGACTACACCAGGACTTACAAGGACGCGTTTTTCTCCGACCTCAAGGTCCTCAACGTCGAGCCGGCGGAGGTGTATCCCGCAGCGACGGACCATATCCCCGAGATGATCGCCCTCGTGGAGAAGCTCGTCGAGAAGGGAGTCGCATACAGGAGCGACGACGGGAGCGTCTATTTCAACGTGAGGAAGTTTCCGCAGTACGGGCAGCTCGCCCACATCGACTTCGACCATCAGCGCACTGGGGCGAGGTGCGCCGCCGACGAGTACGACAAGGAGAACGTGGGCGATTTCGCCCTCTGGAAAGCGTGGGAGGAGTCCGACGGACCCGTCGGCTGGGATTCCCCGTGGGGGCGCGGCAGGCCAGGCTGGCACATCGAGTGTTCGGCGATGTCCATGAAATATCTCGGCGAGAGCTTCGATCTTCACACCGGCGGCATAGACAACTGCTTCCCGCACCATGAGAACGAAATCGCGCAGGCGGAGGCCGCGACCGGCAAGCGTTTCGTCAAGACATGGATGCACTGCGCCCACCTGAGGGTGAACGGCGAGAAGATGTCCAAGAGCCTCGGCAATTTCTACACGCTGCGCGATCTTCTCGACAAGGGCTGGACAGGACGCGAAATACGCTATGTCCTCATCAACGCCCACTACCGCCAGGGGCTCAATTTCGCCTTCAGCGCCCTGGAGGACGCGAGGAAGGCGCTCTCGCGCATCGATGAATGCGTAGACCGCATCGAGAACGCGCCTCCCGGAGAGATTCCGGACTGGGCGGCAAAGTGCCTTGAGGATTTCACGGCGGCCGTGAACGACGACCTCAACATTCCGAAAGCGTTCGCCGCGCTGTTCGATCTCGTCCGCCAGACAAACGCCCATCCCGTGGCGCCTGTCGCGGAGGCTTTCCGCAGGATGGACAAGGTCCTTGGCGTCATATTTTTCGGAAAGGCCGCAAAGGCGGAGATTCCGCCGGAAGTCAGGTCGATGCTCGACGAACGCGCCGCGGCGCGTGCGGCGAAGAATTGGGCCGAATCCGACAGGCTGAGAGACGCGATCTCGGCCGCCGGCTGGCAAGTCAAGGATTCACGCGAAGGGCAGACCTGCACGCGCAAGGCCTGAGCAAGGAGGCGTCATGGCAGACTGTTCGAAAATCCGCAAATTCGCGTCGGCCGCGGATTATACGAAGAATTTCATAATCCAGGGCGAGATCGACAAGTATCTGCCCGGCGGGAAGCACTTCATCGACGAGGACCGCATCAACCGGCTCATAGCCGAGACCGACGGCAAGGAGCCCGATCCGGTCCGCGTCAGGGAGATAATCGCCAAAAGCGAGTCGACGTGCGAGACTCTCCTCCCCGAGGAGACCGCCGTTCTTATGCAGGTGACCGACCCCTCCCTGTTCGAGGAGATGCGCGCGGCGGCGGACAGGATAAAGAAGAAGGTCTACGACAACCGCATCGTCGTGTTCGCCCCGCTCTACATGTCAAATCTTTGCGTGAACGGCTGCCGATACTGCGGCTTCCGCGAGGGGAACGACCTCCAGCAGAGGCGCGTTCTCAAGATGGACGAGCTGAAGGAGGAGCTGGACGTCCTCGCAGGCCGGATCGGCCATAAGCGCCTCATTGCCGTCTACGGCGAGCATCCGTCGACCTCCACCGAGTACATCGCCGAGACTATAGAGACCTGCTACTCCCACGCCGTCCCCGCGCCGCGCACCGGCAAGATGAACGCCATACGCCGCGTCAACGTGAACGCCGCGCCGCTGCCTGTTGCGGACCTCAAGGTGTTGCGTTCGGTCGGGATAGGCACTTTCCAGGTTTTCCAGGAGACGTACAACCGCAAGCTCTACGAGCAGATGCATCCTTCGTGGAGCGTGAAGGGCAACTACGACTGGCGCACGACGTGCTTTCACCGCTGCCTCGAGGCGGGCGTGGATGACGTCGGGTTCGGGGTTCTCTCCGGACTCTGCGACTGGCGCTTCGAGCTGCTTGCGACAATCATGCATGCGCGCGATCTCGAGCGCTGGTTCAATATCGGGCCGCACACGCTCTCGTTCCCGCGCCTCGAGCCCGCGAGCGGAACGAAAGTCCCAGAGGAATCTCCGTGGCTCATCGACGACGAGACGTTCGCGCGCATTCTCGTAATCGCGAGGCTTTCCGTTCCCTACACGGGAATGATCGTGACGGCGCGAGAGAGTCCCGAGTCGCGCAACCGCGTCCTTGACCACGGCATGACGCAGCTCGACTGCTCGTCCAACATCGCGATCAAGGGATACAGCGACTTCGCGAACGAGGCGCATCAGGAGAAGGAGCGCCAGCAGTTCATGCTCGGCGACAACAGGTCCATCGACGAGATGGTCCGCTACCTCGCCTCCCGCGACACGATCACCTCGTTCTGCACGGCGGGCTACCGCTGCGGACGTACGGGCGGATGCATCATGGACGCGCTCAAGACAGGTCGCGAGGGTAAGTTCTGCAAGATCAACGCGGTCCTCACATTCCGCGAGTGGCTGGACGACTTCGCCTCCGACGAGACGAAGCGGCTTGGCGATGCGCTCATCGAGAAGGAGCTTGCGGGAATCAAGGAGTGGCTTCCGAAGTTCTATCCCACGGTGATGAAGCAGTACGAGGCCACCTGCCGCGGCGCGCGAGATCTGTTCTTCTGAGCCGCGTCTCTGATTTCATCCCGGTCGGCAAGTCCCGCCCCTTGCCTTGACTGTGTACGCAATAGCCGCGATATGGTAGAATATCCACAAGCGGAATGGAAGGAAGCAATCTATGAAACTGCACGGAGTTGCGGCGGCATTGGCCGTCGTCGGGTGCTGCGCCTTTGCCGGCGCAGCGGAGATGTGTGACTATCCGATAAAGAACGCGTCGTTCGCGTCCGCGCGTGCGACCGGCGGTTTCTGGTTCGACCGTCTGGAGACGAACCGCGTTTCGACTCTTGCGACAGACTGGGCGAAGTGCGCCGAGACGCCGCGAATCGCGAACCTGACGAACGCC
>JAILJX010000117.1 GCA_024694365.1 Kiritimatiellia bacterium | reverse complement strand
GAACCGCCTGTTGGGATATCCGCACAGGAAGTAGTTCGACCACCCTTTCAGAATGACGTTGAGTTTCCGAATAGTGTCACTTATCGGTATCTTGCTCATTCTTCCAAGTGTGCATTTCTTCACCTTTGCGCAAACCTTCTTGACCGACTTCATGGATGGCCCATGCCATAGCCACTTGTCCTCGATGCCATTTTGCGTGTGGCGAACACCCCGCATGAACTTGAATTCGTAGCCGAGGAATTCCAGTGACGCAAGCCCCGCCCGCATGTCCAAGACCTTCGTCTTGTCCCTGTTAACGGTCAGCCCGAATCGTCCTTCCAGTTCGCTTTCAATCTTCCGCACGAAGTCTTCCTTGAGCTTTCTCGCGAGAATCACGAAGTCGTCCGCGTAGCGCACGATCGACATGACCTGACCGATTGCCTTGGCGGTCAGCATGGCGCATGTCTCGAACCAATGAAGATAGATGTTCGACAGAAGCGGTGATATAACTCCTCCCTGCGGCGTTCCCTTCCCCTTCGGATTCTTCTTCACACCGTTCGGCTCGACAATCGTGGCCTTCAGCCACTGGCGCATGAGCGCCAGCACGCTTCCGTCCGTGATGCGCTTGCGCAGTGCGAGAAAGAGCTTGTCGTGCGGTATCGTGTCGAAGTAGCTCGACAGGTCGGCGTCGTAGACCTGCGTCTCGCCGTCCTTCACCCGCTTGGCGATTCGCTCGACCGCCTGTTGCGCGTTCCGACCGGGCCTGAAGCCGAACGAGCAGTCGTGGAAGTCCGCCTCGAATATCGGCTCGACGACGAGCTTGACTGCGGCTTGGATGGTTCTGTCCCTAATGGTCGGGATTCCAAGCGGCCTCAACTTGCCGTTCGCCTTCTCGATGTAGACCCGCTTGACGGGACTTGCGCGGTAGGTCTTCGCCTTGAGCTCCTTCTGGATGCTGGTTAGAAACCCGTCCACTCCGTCCTTGTCTCGTTCGATGTCCCCGAACGTCATTCCGTCTACGCCTGGCGCACCTTTGTTCGCGCGCACTTGTTCGTACGCGCATCTGAGGACGTCCATGCGCAGCAGCTGTCCATATAGGCAATAGAACCGAAAGTTCGGTTCGGCCTTTGCTTTCCGCGACAGTTTCTCCCTGTAGAGCGCGAGTTTCGGATATCGCGGCAGACCATGCCTGCGCACAATCTCCGCAATCTCCTCTTCCGTATAGGATTTCTCAATCAATTCGGCTCCCGCTCTTCCGTTTGAAACGTTCCCTTTTGCATGTAGAGGCCCTTCGCTCCGCGGGCGTTGCCCCGCTTCCCCGCTACTATGGCCTCATCCGACTACTGCTTTCGCTTTCGCTATTCGCAGTCCTCCCAAGTTCCCTTGCAGAACTTTCGAAGCACGCCGCCACCCTGTGCCCCGCCGCGCCCTCTCACACCTAAATCGAGTCGGTGCAGAGGTGTTGGTTTCACGCATACAGAGACGCTGACCACGCGGAAGTGATTTAACGAGGCTTTACGTAGAGTGTTCACTTGCGTTACGGCTTACTTCTTCGTCGGGCGAGACTCCCGCACATCGGTCGCCCTTTGCACGGCTTGCTCGGCCCTTCGGGCTATCCCCTCGCTTCGCTCGGCCCTCACTGCGTTCGGCGGGTATGTCCTAATCGTACGTCGATTTCTTTACGATGTAGCTCCTTCCGCTATTAGTTCTGCCGAGCTTCGCTTGGCGTACCTGTATCAATAAGCTCTGACCCTTCATTCTCCCTCTTGGCAAGGGGGGGTCAGAACTCCACTCCCTCCCTGGGCGGGCAGCCAATCGAAAACGGGTGCCTGACCTCGGAGATGTCGGAATGGTAGTCGGCGATTTCCGCGAGGGGCCCCGCCTCCCGGCCCGTGAACACGGCCTCGATCCGGCGCCTCGCCAGCTCCTTGACGAGGAGGGCCGCAAGATTCTCGTCGGCCATGGGCGTGTTGTGGACGTAGGTGAACTCGTCGAGGACGACGAGGTCTGGCGGAGACTCGGAGCGGCAGCGCTCGAGGACCAGGCCTATGAGCTCGTCGTTCTCGCGTGCGACGGCGGCCTTCTCGCATGGGCCGAGATTCCACCAGAAGTCGTGCCGGGGCGCGCGCAGCACCGTCGCGCCAAGCGCCCTGAGGGAGTCGATCTCGCCGGAGGGCCCTCCCTTGAGGAACTGCGCGAAGACGACGCGGCGCCCGTGGCCGAGCGAGCGGGCGGCTAGCCCGACCGCGGCGCTCGTCTTGCCCTGGCCGCACCCCGTGTAGAGGTGTATCACCTAAGCCTCCTCTCTCCGTTCCCGTCGAGCGGAATCATGCGGGCGAGGTCTTCGAGCGTAAGGCGGTCCTTGAGGCGCGTTCCGCTCAGCTTCAGGCGGAACGACTCGCGCATCAAGACGGCGAGCTTGCGCACGGCCCACGGAACGGGCATCCCCCCGGGGCGGATGTTAGAGACGCAGTTCCGGTCTGACTCGAGCGACGAGTTGCGGGCGGCGTATGTGAAGTAGGCGCTGAGGCTGTCCTTGGCGCCAAGGCCCGGGCGCTCGCCGAGGAGCACTATCGCCATCCCCGCGCCGAGTGCCTCCGCCACGGCGTCGGCGATCTTCACGCGGCCGAACGACGCGACGACGACGGGATAGAACGAGAACGAGTCGCCGAGCTCGTCGACGAGGCCCCGCGCGACCTCGACGGCGTGGGCCTCGGCGGCGACGGCGGAAAGCCCGTCGGAGACGACGATCGCGACGTCGCGGCGGCCCCATTCGGCCGCGCAGGAGCGAAGAAGCTCAAGCGAGCCCTCGTCGAGGACGCGCCCCCGCTCGGGGTGGAGGAGGTAGTCGGTCTTGTCGGCCACCATCGACCTGACGCGCACGTGGCCGAGCCCCGCGGCATCGAGCTGGCCTTCGACGAGCTCCGGGTGGAACGGCGAGTGGACGGCGTCGCGGGCGAGGGCGTGCGCGAAGCGGAAGTCGAGCAGGTTCACCGTGCGCAGGCTTCCGCCCGCGCGGCCCATGGCGAGGCGCGCCGGGGTGAGCTTCCTGAGCTCGGCCCACGGATCAGCGGCCAAGTTCGCGCTGGTAGCCGACAAGAGCATAGCTTCCTCCTTTATGCCTGACAAGGCGCTGGCGCGCGTCGACGAGGTCCATCTCCTCGAGCCACGCCTCGAATTCCGGCGCCGGGCGCTTGCCGAAGACCTGGCGCACGTAGTGTATGTCGTGGAAGCTCGTCGTCTGGTAGCCGAGCATCACGTCGTCTCCGCCCGGAATCGCCATCTGGTACGTAAGGCCGGCCGCGGCGAGGCAGGTCATGAGAACGTCCATGTCGTTCTGGTCGGCCTCGGCGTGGTTGGTGTAGCAGATGTCGCATCCCATCGGAAGCCCCAGCAGCTTCCCGCAGAAGTGGTCCTCCAGCCCCGCGCGGATTATCTCCTTGCCGTCGTAGAGGTACTCGGGGCCTATGAAGCCGACGACGGTGTTCACGAGGAGCGGCTTGTAGCGCCGCGCGACGGCGTAGGCGCGCGCCTCGCACGTCTGCATGTCGACGCCCCAGTCGCCGCGCCCCGAGAGGGCGCTGCCCTGGCCGGTCTCGAAGTACATGACGTTCTGGCCGACGGTGCCGCGCTTGAGCGAGAGGGCCGCGTCGTAGGCCTCGTCGAGGACGCCGAGGTCGATTCCGAAGACGCGGTTCGCGATTTCGGTTCCCGCGATCGACTGGAAGACGAGGTCAACGGGCGTGCCCGAGCGCATGACCTCGATCGCGTTTGTGACGTGCGAGAGGATGCAGCTCTGCGTCGGGATGTGGAAGCGCTGTATGAGCTCGTCGATGAGCTTCAGGAGCTCCTGCATCGTCGGCACCGAGTCTGTCGCGGGGTTGATGCCGATCACGGCGTCGCCGCACCCGTAGAGGAGGCCCTCGAGCATCGAGGCCGCGATTCCCTTCGGGTCGTCGGCGGCGTGGTTGGGCTGGAGGCGGGTCGAGAGCGTCCCCGGGCGTCCGATGGTGTCGCGGAAGGCGGTCTCGACCCGGCACTTCGACGCGATGAGGATGAGGTCCTGGTTGGCGCAGAGCTTGGAGACGGCGGCCGCCATCTCGGGCGTGAGGCCGCTGGCCAGCGCCGCGAGGCGAGCGGAGTCGGTCTCGTACTTGAGCAGCTCGTCGCGCAGCTCCCCGACCGTAAGGCCGCTTACGGGCGCAAAGGCCGCGGCGTCGTGGCCGTCGACTATGAGCCGCGTCACCTCGTCTTCCTCGTAGGGTATGAGCGGCTCCTCGAGGAACTGCCTGAGCGGCGTCTCGGCGAGGATCATCTGGGCCGCTACGCGCTCTTCGTCGCAGGAGGCGGCGCATCCGGCGGCGACGTCGCCGCTGCGGCGCGGCGAGGCCTTGCCCATGACCTCCCTGAGCGAGGCGAACGACCAGTGGCGCGAGCCGATCTCGAGAGTCTTCGTCTTCATGGCAGGGTGTAGTTGAACGCCGCGGCGGAGAAGTCGCGGAACCAGCCCCAGTTCGCGACCATCCAGTCGACCGGGCCCTGCGCCTTGCCGTTGACGTAGTCGGGGAGCCAGAGCGAGATGGCTGGGAATGCCATTATGAGCACGATGGCCGCGACCATCAGCGCGAGGAACGGCACGATCGACGAATAGATGTCCTTTATCGTGATCGAGTCGGGGCTCATCGCGCGCATCATGAAGAGGTTGTAGCCAAACGGCGGCGTTATGTAGGCGATCTGGCAGGTGATCGTGTACAATACGCCGAACCATATCGGGCTGAACCCGAGCTCCTTCACGAGCGGTATGAAGAGGGGCGCCACGATGATCAGCATCGCGGTGTCGTCGAGGAATATCCCGAGCACTATGAACGCAAGCTGCATCATCAGGAGAATGCACCATGGCGAGAGCCCGAGGTCTGCGGTGAAGAACTCCTTGAGGACGTCGACCGCGTGGAGCGAGTCGAAGACCGCCGAAAACGACAGCGCCGCCATCATGATCCAGAGGAACATCGCCGAGTTGTTCAGCGTCTCGCGGAGGGTCCTGACGAACACCTTGCGCGTAAGCCTGCCCTTGAACAGGGCAATCAGGAACGCGGCGAGCGCCCCTACGGCCGAGCTCTCCTCGAGCGACGTGAGGCCCGAGAAGAACGAGCCGATCACCGAGAGGACGAGCAGTATCGGCAGTATCCCCGCGCGCAGCACGCGCAGCTTCTCGGCCCAGCTGAAGTTGCGCTGCTCCTTCGGGAGCACCGGCCCTAGCTTCGGGTTGATGCGGCAGCGAACCACCACGTAGCCGAAGAAGAGGAGCGAGAGGAGCAGCGCGGGCCCGACGCCCGCGAGCCAGAGGTCCTTCACCTGCTCGCGGGCGATCATCCCGTAGAGCACGAGCACTATCGACGGCGGGAAGAGTATCCCGAGCGAAGAGCCCGCCTGGATGACGCCAGAGATCATGCGCTTGTCGTAGTTGCGCTTCAGGAGCTCCGGGAGCGCGACCGAGCAGCCGATCGCCATGCCTGCCACGGAAAGCCCGTTCATGCACGAGATCATGATCATGACGAGGAGAGTTCCCACCGCAAGCCCGCCCCTCAGGCCCCCGAACCATACGTGGAACATATGGTACATGTCGTTCGCGATTCCCGACTCCGAGAGCATGAAGCCCATGAAGACGAACATCGGCAGCGTCAGCATCGGATACCAGTTGAAGAGCTTGATGGCCGCGTTGAAGCCGTACCCGAGCGAACCCCGGTCGATGAAGACGAGCGCGAAGGCGACGCCGACGAAGCCCATCACCCCGAAGACGCGCTGCCCGGTCAGCATAAGCGCCATCAGGCTCGCGAACATCAGGAAGATTATTATCCCAGGGCTCGCCTGGAGATACTCTATTAGACTCATCGCCTCGAGCATAGCGCACCTCTAGTCAGGAATGCGGTTGAAACGAGGAAAACCAGGAAACCCATGACGAACCACGTCGGGTTCGAGAACGCCGCGGCAAGGCCGTAGCCCCCGGCGAGCGCGCCGACGCCCGCCGCCTCGAATACGACGTAAGGCGTCCAGTACGGATGCTCGGCCTCCGGCGCCGCCGGAAGGGGCGGCTCCGGAATCGGCGCGGGCTTCTTCGGGATGCGCGGGTTGAAGACCTTTATGAGGTCGCGCCCCTTCGGGTCGCGGCCAAAGCCGGTTCTCCCGGGCGCGCCGTCCTGGGCGAGCAGCGCCGCCGCGCCGAGCGTCGTGAATACGCCGAGCCCCGGGACTAGCGCGAAGAGGACGAACCCGACCGCCCACCAGCCCGACATGTCCATGTCGTGGAGCCTTCGCACGACGACGGGAAGCGCCGCGACCGGGGCTGCGACGGCAAGGAACCCGCCCACGACCGTCGCAAGGAGCGCGAAGCCGCCTGAGTCCGTGACGCGCGGCACCCCGAGCGCGACGAGCGCCGCCCCGAGCGCAGACGCGAGAGCGCATGCGGCGAGCGTCCACCAGCAGGCCGGTCGCGCGACCCGGCCCCTGAAGAGCCGCTCCTCCTCGCGCTCGGCGTCGGCGGGGGCGAGGCCCCTTCCGCATGCCGCGAGGACAGACCTTGCGAACTCGGCCGTCATCTGTAGGAACATGAAGAACATCCCGATCTCCATCGCGATCTTGATCGGCGCCATGTAGGGGGCCCAGACCGAGTGGTTGATCTGCTTAGCGACCACGGCGTAGGCGCAGCTCTCCCACCCGCCGAGAAGCATCACGACGAGGTAGAACAAGACGAAGAAGGATGTCGCGGCGTCGACGATCGCCTTGGTCCGCGGCTTCCAGTTGGCGTAGAGGAAGTCCATGCGGACGTGCGCCCCCTGCTGGAGCGACCACCCGGCGCCGAGGATGTAGTAGGCGCCGACGGCGAACTGGGCCGTCTCGAGCGCCCAGATGGTGCTGATGTCGCCGCCTCTGGCGAACACGGGGAACATCAGCACCGCCAGTATCACCAGCAGCAGGTACATCGACGCCACGCCGAGCCCCCTTACAAGGAACTCGACGCAGCGCACGTATTTGGCAATGGCGTTCATGGTCAGTAGCGGTAGGGTTTGCCGGCCTTGGCCATTACGTCATTGTACTTGCGGAACGCCTCGACGACCTTCTTCGCGCGCTCGGACGTCTTGGCGATCTCCTCCCAGAAGGGAACGGCCCTGCGCTCGACCTCGGCCCATTCCTCGTCGGGGATGGAGCAGAGCTTGAGCTTGCCGCCGTTCACGCGAAGGTCGGCCTCGCCGCCCCAGTACCAGTGCTGGCGGTAGTAGTGCGAGGAGTCCATCGACAGCCTAAACAGCTCCTTGAGGTCGTCCGGGACCGCGTTCCAGCTCTCCGTGTTGGCGAAGTAGCTGCCGATCCAGGCGCCCGAGAGCGAATTGGTCACGAAGTACTTGCACGCGTCCGCCCAGCCGACGGTGTAGTCCTCGGTGATGCCAGACCACGCGACGCCGTCGAGGGTGCCCGTCCTGAGCGCCATCTCCGCGTCCTCGTAGGGAAGCGTCACCGGCACAACGCCGAACTGCGAGAGGAACCGGCCCGCGGTCGGGAAGGTGTAGACCTTGAGCCCCTTGAGGTCCGAGACGTGCTCGATCGGCTTCTTTGTCGCGAAGTGGCACGGATCCCACGAGCCCGCGGAAAGCCACGTCACCTTGCCGCCCGAAGCCTCCCGGTACGACTCGCTCCATATCTTGTCGAGGCCGTACTTCGAGAACAGCACCGGCACGTCGAGCGAATACCTGGAGGCGAACGGGAAGTAGCCGCCGAACACCCTCACGTCAGCCGCCGACGACATCGAGTCGTCGTCGGACTGCACGGCGTCGATCGTCCCCGCCTCAAGGGCGCTGAACAGCTCCGACGTCGGCACGAGCTGGTCTGCGTAGTAGAGGTCGATGTGCATCCTGTTCCCCGCGACCTTGTTGAAGGCGTCGATCGCCGGCTTGCAGACGTGCTGCGCGAGCGCAGTCCCCGCATAGGTCTGGAAGCGCCACTTGATCATCTTCGCCGTCTGCGGGATGGTTATCCCCTTGTCGAGGGGGCTGCGCT
>JAILJX010000081.1 GCA_024694365.1 Kiritimatiellia bacterium | reverse complement strand
TATGGGCGCAAGCGCATAGCCATCGTGCTTGGCGCGTCCAACACCGGAGTGGACGAGGCCCAGCGGCACATCGACGCGTCGCTCGGCAGGGCGCCGGACTCCGCCGACGGCAAGTTTGCGCCGGAGTTCCGCTTCTCGATGCTTGAGCTTGGCACGCCATCGGAATATCTCGCGGCGGCGATTGGTGTGGAGGGGCCGTGCTACACAATCTCCACGGCTTGCAGCTCGTCCGCAAAGGCGTTCCCTGCGGCGCGGCGGCTGATTGAGGCGGGCATCTGCGATGCGGCGATCGTGGGTGGCGTTGACGGGAGGTGCCGCTTTGCGATGAACGGCTTCCACGCTCTCGGGGCGCTGGCGCAGGAACGCTGCCGCCCGCTTGCGGAGGATCGCGATGGGATATGCCTCGGCGAAGGCGTTGCGCTGTTCATGATGGAGCGAGTGGATGCGGCGGACTGGTGCGGCGAATGCCCCGTGTTCTTTTCCGGCGCGGGTGAATCCTCCGATGCATACCACGCAACAGCGCCGGATCCGGAAGGGCGCGGGGCGGAGGCGGCGATGCGAGCCGCCCTCGCCGATGTCGGTTGCACCGCCGCCGACGTAGACTATGTGAACCTTCACGGCACCGGCACGCAGGCGAACGACGACATGGAGATGAAGGCGGTGAGGCGCGTGTTCGGCGAAGCGCGCCCCGTCGTGGAATCCACGAAATCATTTATCGGTCACTGCCTCGGGGCGGCTGGCGCCGTGGAGGCGGCGATCTGCTGGAAGCGGATACGCGCCGGGGTATCGCGCCGCGCGATCTCCAATTCGTTCGCGTTCGGCGGCAGCAACGCGAGCATCGTCATGGAAACTATGGTATAATACCCACTTTTTCAAGCAGGAAGATAAAAGCAATGCATCCTTATCGCACCCATACATGCAACGAGCTCCGCGCCTCAGACGCGGGCAAGACGGTCCGGCTCTCTGGCTGGATGTTCCGCCTCCGCGACCACGGCGGCATCCTTTTCGTGGATCTCCGAGACCACTACGGGCTTACCCAGATCGTGGTCCATCCGAGCCGCAGCTTCTTCGGTCTCGTCGAGAAGGCGCACCTCGAATCCGTGATCACCGTCACGGGCGAGGTGAAGCTCCGCACCCCCGACACCATCAATCCCGATCTCCCCACGGGCGAGATCGAGATCGAGGCGAACGAGCTGGTGATGGAGAGCGCCTCCGGCGTGACGCCCATCTACGTTCCGGACGAGAAGGCGGACGAGAGCGAGGACGTGCGCCTCAAGCACCGTTACCTCGACCTCCGCCGCGAGAAGCTCCACAAGAACATCATCCTCCGTTCGGACGTGATCCGCTTCCTGCGCGAGCAGATGTGGGCGAAGGGCTTCCACGAGTTCCAGACGCCGATCCTCACGGCTTCTTCGCCGGAGGGCGCGCGCGACTACCTCGTGCCGAGCCGCATCCACCGCGGGATGTTCTATGCGCTCCCGCAGGCGCCGCAGATGTTCAAGCAGCTCTTGATGGTCTCGGGATTCGACAAGTATTTCCAGATCGCGCCGTGCTTCCGCGACGAGGCCGCGCGTGCGGACCGCAGCCCGGGCGAGTTCTACCAGCTCGATATCGAGATGAGCTATGCCACCCAGGACGAGATTTTCGCCGTGGTGGAGGATGTCGTTGGCAAGACGTTCGCGAAGTTCTCCTCATGGACGTGCAACGACGCGCCGTGGCCGCGCATCAAGTACCGCGACGCGATGATGGTGTACGGCAGCGACAAGCCCGACCTCCGCAATCCGCTCAAGTGGATCAACATGAGCGACTTCTTCGCGAAGGCGGACTTCAAGGCGTTCGCGGCGTGCGTTGCGGGCGGCGGTCTCGTGAAAGGGCTACTCGTGAAGGGCATCGTGGGCGTGGAGACGCGCACATGGTTCGACAAGCGCGAGGCGTTCGGCAAGGAGAACGGCGGCAAGGGCCTCGGCTACATCAGCTGGACGAAGGAGGGCGAGCTCAAGGGGCCGATCGCAAAGTTCCTTTCGGCCGGTCAGCTCGAGGAGATGAAGAAGATCTCCGGCATGGAGCCCGGCGACGCGCTCTTCTTCATGGCCGCTCCCGTCGACGAGTGCCACAGGCTCTCCGGGCTCGTGAGGACCGACATCGCCGACCACCTCACGAACGACATCCGCGAAAAGAACGTCTACCGCTTCTGCTGGATCGTCGACTTCCCGTTCTTCGAGAAAGATCCCGAGACCGGCAAGATCATCTTCTCCCACAACCCCTTCTCGATGCCGCAGGGAGGGCTCGAGGCGCTGAACACGAAAGATCCCCTCACGATCGAGGCATACCAGTATGATGTCGTCTGCAACGGAATCGAACTCTCGTCGGGAGCAATCCGCAACCATCAGGTCGAGGTCATGTACAAGGCGTTCGAAATCGCCGGCTACACGAAGGACGACGTCGTCAAGAAGTTCGGCGCCCTCCACCGCGCGTTCCAATTCGGCGCGCCTCCCCACGGCGGAATCGCGCCGGGAGTCGACCGCATGGTCATGCTCCTCACCGACACTCCCAACATCCGCGAGGTCATCGCCTTCCCGATGAACCAGAAGGCCCAGGATCTTCTCATGGGAGCGCCGAATTTCGTGACCGAGCAGCAGCTCCGCGAGCTCCACATCAAGATACGCGGCACCAACGAAGGCGACATAAAGGCTGTCAAGTGAAAGAGAAGCTGTTTACGACGCTGAAGGCATGGCCGATCATCACGATCGTGACGATCGCCATATGCCTTCTCACGACCGAGATATCCAAGGCCGCGGGATTCAGCCTCCACGAGCAGGCGCTCCTCGAGACGGTGCGGCAGCACATAGGGTGGAATTCGACGTTTCTCACCATACTGCTCGAAGTGGTGATTCTCGCGCCGCTCTGGGAGGAGGCGTTCTTCAGGGGGCTCCTGTTCAAGCTTCCGGGGCCTTCCAACGCCATAGCCGCGGCCCTGGGCTCGTCGGTCTGCTTCGCCGCGGCGCACTATCTCGCCATGCCCTGGCCCGACAATGCGTTCGCCGCGCTGTTTTTCTTCGGCATGGCCCAGTGCTGGCTGTACAGGCAGACCGATTCGCTGTTCTGCGTAATCCTCAACCATGCCCTTTTCAACGCGACGAACCTCGTGCTTCTGTTCACGCTTCCCGATTTCGGTTGACGCGGGATGAAAGTCTGCTTCGAGACTTTCGGCTGCCGCCTCAACAGGGCCGAGGCGCTCGCGGAGGAGGCCCGCTACCTCGCGCGCGGCTGGGAAAGGACCGAATCGCACTCCGACGCGCAGCTCATCGTCGTCCGCGGATGTTCGGTCACCGCGCGCGCGCAGAAAGACTGCGAGCGCCTCATCGACCACATAAAGGCGAAATACCCCTTCAAACGCGTAATCGTGACGGGGTGCCTTCCGAAAGCCGACAAGGGCTACTTTCTCAAAGACGTCCGCCGCGACGCTTCCGCGCCCGCGGAAGATCCCGTCCCCGTGCGGACGGCCAGGGCCTACCTCAAAGTTCAGGACGGGTGCGCGGGGAAGTGCTCGTTCTGCATAGTGCCCAGCTTCCGCGGCTCCTCCACGTCCGTCCCGTGGGACAAGACGCTCGATACGGCCAAGCGCTTCATTGACGCAGGATACCGCGAACTTGTCGTGACCGGTTGCAATCTCGTCCAGTACGTTTCGCAGGGAAAGCGCTTCCCCGACCTCGTAGCGGCGCTTGCGGGGCTCTCTCCGTCGTGCCGGATACGCCTTGGGTCCGTGGAGCCGGGCCCTGTCGCGCTCGAGACCGTCGACGCGATGGCCGGGAACGCCAACGTCTGCCGGTTCCTGCACATCCCCGTGCAGTCGGGCTCGGGCCGCATCCTCGCCGCGATGCGCAGGCCGTACACAATCCGCACCATCGACGAACTCGTCCAGGCCGCCGTCAAAGCCATGCCGCATCTCGGGCTTGGCGTCGACCTCATGACCGGATTCCCCGGCGAAACCGACAACGACCAGCTCGCGACCCTGAGCCTGATGCGCCGCCACCCTTTGACGAAAGCCCACGTCTTCCCGTTCTCCGAAAGGCCGGGAACCGTCGCGGCGACGCTCCCGGACGCCGTTCCGCCGGCGATCAGGAGTGCCCGCGCGCATGAGCTCGCCGCGCTTGCCGACGAAAAGCGCACGCTTTTCGCGAAACGCTTCCGCGGACGCGAGGTCGAGGTTGTCGTGGAGGACGAAAAGAGCATCGCAGGATGGACCGCGGAATATCTGTGGTGCAGGGTCGGGGAGGAGAAAGACCTTGCGTTCACCGGCTCCAGGTCCTCTCGCGACATCCGCAGAAAAGATCTCGTCACGATACGCGTAAGGGAAGCAAAAGGACACGTCCTTTCGGGAAAGTTGACGCAATGGCCGGCGAAACGGTGAAAACCGAGGCGATATGCCTCAGAATCGTCCCCTGGTCGCAGACAAGCCACATCGTCACGTGGTTCACTCCGTCAGGCAAGGTTTCCACCGTGGTGAAGGGGGCGGTGCGGCCGAAGAGCCCCTTCCTCGGACAGTACGACCTGAACTACACGTGCGAAATCGTCTACTACGCCAGGGCCAGGGGAGAATTGCATGCGCTCAGGGATTGCGCGCCGGAAAGCATGCACGAGACCCTGAGAAGCGACTTCCGGGCGCTGCTTCTCGCCGAGCACATGAGGAGGATAGTGGGCGATCTCGCGCCGTCCGGTCCGGACGCGGCAGACTGGTACTCGCTTCTCGAAGAAAGCCTCGCAAGGCTTTCCGACCCTTCGCGCGGGATTCTGCGCGAGCTCGTCGCTTTCGAGATGAAAGCCCTCGAACTGGCCGGTCTCTCGCCGGAGATGGAGGCGTCCGAAGGGGCGTTCACGCTTAGGGGCATGCGAAAAATCCCCGTTTCGGCCGAAGTCGCACGCTGCCTGGCCGATCCTTCCGCCGAAAAAAACATTCAGATTCTGCTGGACGCGGCGAGGGTTCTTGGTGTATTCTATACATTCCATGTGGAAAGTGTGCCCGAAACCAGGCGCGCCGTTCTGCAAGTCGCTTCTACAACAGAACAAGGAGGAAAAAGCAAATGAAAAAGACATCTCTGATGGGTCTTGCCCTCGTCGCCGCCGCGGCAGTGGCAGGATGCTGCAAGTGCAATGCCGACGACCAGAAGGTCGAGGCGAAGGATGCAGCAGCCGAGGC
The DNA here is from genome assembly GCA_024694365.1 of Kiritimatiellia bacterium. GTDB lineage: Bacteria > Verrucomicrobiota > Kiritimatiellia > RFP12 > UBA1067 > UBA1067. Next base: position 20,944 of record JAILJX010000081.1, on the reverse strand, counting down.
GCCCAAGAATCCCGCCGAGGCCGTCGCGACGGTCAACGGAAAAACTCTCACGCGCGGAGAACTCGACGCCGCCGTCGACGCTCTCGCCGAGAAATACAAAGACCAGATCCCCGCCGACCAGATCGGCATGATGAAGAAGCAGGCCGGCACGCAGGTCGTTCAGCAGTTCATCATCGAGACGATTCTCAAGGACAAGGCCGAATCGCTCAAGTACACCCTCACCGAGGATGAGCTGAAGGCCCAGGAAGACGCGCACATGCAGCGCATAGCCGCCATCCCCGACGCTCCCAAGACGTTCGAAGAGCTCCTCGCGCAGGATCCCCGCGGCAAGGAGAAGGCTCTTGAATCCTTCAAGACGGGCGCGCTCATCGACAAGATGCTCAAGGAGGAGGTCGTCGACAAGGACACTACCGACTACACCGCCGACGCCCAGAAGATCATCGACCGCATCAAGGAGGAGAACGCCAAGTGCGTCTCCGATGAAGGCGCCCTCGCGAAGATCAAGGAGCTCAAGGCCCAGCTCGACGCCGCAAAGCCCGAGGAGAAAGCCGAGCTTTTCGGCAAGCTCGCCGAAGAGCACTCCGCATGCCCCTCCGGCAAGCGCGCGAAGGGCGATCTCGGCGAATTCGGCCCCGGCCAGATGGTCAAGGAGTTCGACGATGCCGCACGTGCGCTTGAAGTCGGCGCGATCTCCGAGCCGGTCAAGACCAGCTTCGGCTACCACCTCATCATGACGACGAAGAAGGACGGCGACAAGATTCAGGCAAGCCACATCCTCATCGCCGTCCGCGAACCGCAGGAAGTCCCCGAGATCGACCAGGTCAAGTCGTTCCTCGCGCAGAACAACACGCGTCCGCTCATCGCGAAGTTCATCCAGGCCGCCTATCGCGAGGCGAAGGTCGACGTAGCTGACGAATACAAGGAACTGCTCCCGCCCGCCGAGGAAAATTGAGCCCACGGGGTTGATTCTGCAGACGGAAAATGATATACTATCCGCCTGTTCGATTGAAAGGAAGACAACAATGAGTCAGCACGCATCTCTTAAAGGTTCCGGCAAGATCACTTCAAAGCGCAACGTCCTCAAACGTTTCGAGCGGGTCAATCTCCTGCAGAAGCGCGGAGAGTGGAAGGAAGGCGACCGCGGTTTCGGTCTCAAGAAGACCAAGCCCGAAGCCTGATCGCTTCTTGCGGCTCGTAAAGAAAAGACGTCCACTTCATCGGTTGGGCGTCTTTTCTTTTACATATTCCGAAAGGCTTTTTGCGGCGGCTTTACATTCAATGAAAAACAATTGCGCGGGACGGGCCGGTTTCTGCATTGGCATGAAATGTGCTTAAGAATTTCTAGCGAGTTTAACTCACAATAAAGAAAGACGATACAAATGAGCAAATACGTAGATTCCGTCCTCAAGGACGTGAAAGCCAAAAATCCGAACGAGCCGGAGTTCATCCAGGCGGTCGACGAGGTTCTCATGACGCTCGATCCCGTGCTGAAGGCGAATCCGCAGTACCAGCAGAATGCGATTCTCGAGCGCATGGTCGAGCCTGAGCGCGTGATCATGTTCCGCGTTCCGTGGGTGGACGACAAGGGAATCGTGCGCGTGAACCGCGGCTACCGCATCCAGATGAACTCGGCGATCGGTCCTTACAAAGGCGGTCTCCGCTTCGATCCTACCGTGAACCTGGGCGTGCTCAAGTTCCTCGCTTTCGAACAGGTGTTCAAGAACTCCCTCACGACGCTCCCCATGGGCGGCGGCAAAGGCGGCTCCGACTTCAACCCGAAGGTGAGCCCCCACACCCCCGGCAAGCGCTGCTCCGACGCCGAAGTCATGCGCTTCTGCCAGAGCTTCATGACCGAGCTCTTCCGCCACATCGGCCCCGACACCGACGTTCCCGCAGGCGACATGAACGTCGGCGGCCGCGAAATCGGCTACATGTTCGGGCAGTACAAGCGTCTCGCCAACGAGTGGACGGGCGTTCTCACCGGCAAGGGGCTCTCCTTCGGCGGCTCGCTGATCCGTCCCGAGGCGACCGGCTACGGCGACATCTACTTCGCCGAGAACATGCTCGCCAAGCGCGGCGAGACCCTTGAGGGCAAAGAGTGCGTGATCTCCGGCTCGGGCAACGTCGCCTCCTACGCCGCCGAGAAGCTCATGCAGCTCGGCGCGAAGGTGCTGACCCTCTCCGACCGTTCCGGCGCGATCTACGTCAAGGACGGCATCACGCCCGCCCTTCTCAAGGAGATCATGAATCTCAAGAACGTCAAGCGCGGCGAACTCTCGGAGATCAAATCCAAGGCCGTGAAGTTCTTCCCGAAGGCGAACAGCTGGCAGATTGCGGACAAGATCGACGCCGCCTTCCCCTGCGCGCGCCAGAACGAACTGGACGGCAAGGATGCCGACTATCTTCTCAAGCACGGCTGCACGCTCGTGGGCGAAGGCGCCAACATGCCCTCCACCCCCGAGGCGATCGAGAAGTTCGTCGCCGCGAAAATCATGTACTCCCCCGGCAAGGCTTCCAACGCCGGCGGCGTCGCGACGTCCGGTCTCGAGATGTCCCAGAACTCCGAGCGCCTCTCGTGGACGCGCGAAGAGGTAGATGCGAAGCTCAAAGGCATCATGAAGGCCATCCACGACAATGCGTGGGAGGCCGCAGCGAAATACGGCAAGAAAGGCAACTATGTCGTCGGCGCCAACATCGCCGGCTTCACCAAAGTCGCCGACGCGATGGTCGCCCAGGGCATCTGCTGAGCGGCGCCCCTTGCGTTCCAGGGGAAAGGAGCAAGTCCGCGCCGTTGCGGACTTGTTCCTTTTCTTTTCCTCCCCCTTTAAGGGATGTTCCACTTTCCCCGCATAAATGGTATAATATCAGCTGTCATGCATAAAATCATCGAAAAACGTCAACTCTCGGCCAACGTCTGGCAGATGAAGTTCCTCGCCCCTCTGATCGCAAAGGAGCGCAAAGCCGGACAGTTCATCATCCTCATGATAGACGAGGAATACGGCGAACGCATTCCGCTTACGATAGCGGACGCCGATCCCGCCGAAGGCTGGATAATGATCATTTTCCAGACGGTAGGCGCGACGACGATGAAGCTGTCGACTTTCAACGTGGGAGATTCGATCCCCGCAGTGCTCGGTCCGCTGGGCCGCCCCACCTCCATACGCGGAGAAAACGGCGAGAAGCCCGGAAGGGTCGTGTGCGTCGGCGGCGGAATCGGCGTCGCCCCGATGCATCCCATAGCCCAGGCGCTCAAGGCCGCCGGCAACGAGGTCACGATCATCATGGGAGCGCGGAACAAGGATCTTTTCGTCATGCTGGACGAAATGCGCGCGATAGCGGGCGACAGGCTGATCCTTATGACGGACGACGGTTCGTCCGGACGGCAGGGCGTCGTCACGGTTCCCCTTAAAGAGCTCTGCGAAGCAGGCGAAGTCGACGAAGTCATTACGATCGGTCCGCCGATAATGATGAAGTTCTGCGCCTTGACGACAAAGCCCTACGGCGTCAAGACCGTCGCCTCGCTCAACACGATAATGATAGACGGAACCGGAATGTGCGGAGGCTGCCGCGTGACCGTCGGCGGCGAGACGAAGTTCGTCTGCGTCGACGGACCCGAGTTCGACGCGCATCTCGTCGATTGGGACCTTATGATGAAGCGCATGGGCGCCTTCAAGCCCCTCGAGGCCGAAGCGAAAGACCATGTCTGCAAATCCGGCATTTTCAAGTAAGAACAGAAAGATTTCCCGACCATGACACCAAAAGAAAAGATGGCGATTCCGCAGGAGGCGATGCCCGAGCAGGATCCTGCAGTGCGCGCGCACAACATGAACGAAGTGGCGCTCGGCTACACGAAAGAGCAGGCTATGAGGGAGGCGAGCCGCTGCCTCCAGTGCCCGGCGAAGCCCTGCATGCAGGGCTGCCCCGTAGCGATCGACATTCCGGGCTTTCTCGCCAAGGCCGCGGAAGGCGATTTCGCGGGCGCTCTCAAGACGATCAAGGAGACTTCGCTCCTCCCCGCGGTGTGCGGACGCGTCTGCCCGCAGGAAAAGCAGTGCCAGAAGTTCTGCACGATGGGCAAGATTCTCAAAAACCCCGAAAAGTCCGTCGCGATCGGGCGGGTCGAGAGGTTCTGCGCAGATCTGGCGCGCGAGACCGACGCCGAGCCGCCTGTGGAGTGCGCGCCGAAGACCGGCAAGAAGGTGGCGATAATAGGCTCGGGCCCCGCCTCGATCACATGCGCCGCCGATTGCGCCAAGGCGGGTCACGACGTCACGATGTTCGAAGCTTTCCACAAGTGCGGAGGAGTCCTTGTCTACGGAATCCCCGAGTTCCGCCTCCCGAAGTCGATAGTGAGCCATGAAGTCGAAGGGCTGAAGAAGCTCGGCGTCAAGATTGAGACGAACTATTGCGTCGGGCGGACGAGGAAAGTCGCCTCGCTCATGAAGGAAGACGGCTTCGACGCCGTGTTCGTGGGCACCGGCGCGGGGCTGCCCAAATTCATGGGAATCGAGGGCGAGAACCTTACAGGAGTGTTCAGCGCCAACGAATACCTGACGCGCGCGAACCTGATGAAAGCCTACCGCGAAAACGAAGCCGCGACCCCCTTCTGGCACGGAAAGAGCGTGGCCGTGCTGGGCGGCGGCAACGTCGCCATGGACGCCAGCCGCATGGCCCTTCGCCTCGGAGCGGAAAAAGTCTATCTCATCTACCGCCGCTCCGAAGTCGAGATGCCCGCGCGGATCGAGGAGGTGCACCACGCCAAGCAGGAAGGCGTGGAATTCAGGACCCTCCAGAACGCGAAGCGCATCCTCGGCGACGAATCGGGCAAGGTCGCGGGCATCGAATGCCTCAAGTACGAGCTCGGCGAGCCCGATGCGTCAGGACGCAGAAGCCCCGTCGCGATAGAGGGCAGCGAATTCACTCTCGATGTGGACACCGTCGTCGTGGCCGTCGGAAACGCTTCGAACCCGCTCATCCCTTCGACCACGGAAGGCCTGGAGGTCAACAGGCGCGGCAACATAACGGTGAACCCCGAGACGAACGAAACGTCCATTCCCGGGGTTTTCGCAGGAGGCGATATAGTCCTCGGCGCCGCGACGGTCATCCTCGCCATGGGCGAAGGACGCCGCGCCGCGGCCGGAATCAATGCGTATCTTTCTTCCCGCGGAAAATGACCGCGTAGAGGAAGACGACCGCGAAGCAGATCACGGGCACGAAGAACGAAGCTCTCAAGGACATCTGGGAGAGCTTCAGGTCCGCATCCCAGGCCGCCGGGAAACCGGCGGTCAACTTGCACCATACGCTCGAGTTGTTGCCGATTATGTTCGCCATCCACGGGGTCAGGATGGCGCCTCCCAGAATCGACATGATAAGCCCCGAAGCTCCGAGCTTCACCGCCTTCGGATCGAGCCCTCCCAAAGCTATCCCGTATATGGTCGGGAACATGAGCGACATCGCGGCGCTCATGAGGATGAGGCAGATCACGTTCACGGAGAAAGGCAGCGTCCCGACCGTGAAGACGACCTTTGTCGGGAAATAGATCACCCCGAAGGTGAAGAGAATCGCCGCCGCCGCGAAAATCGCCATCATCTTCGCAGGGTCGAAGAACTTCATCAGGAAAGTGGCCGCCCAGCGGCAGACGATGAAGGTCACTATCGCTATCGTGTAGTAGATCGCGCCCTGGGCGGGGGTGACGCCGAGCTCCTTCTGGCAGTAGGCGTTCATCCACGTCCACGCGGCGATCTGTACGCCCACGTAGAAGAACTGGGCGATGACGCCCATCCAGTAGCGCGGAGCGGAAAGGAGCGTCTTCAGCATCGTGCGGTAATCGGGAAGAAGGACGACATAGACTATCGGGCCCAAAGTTCCGCAGAGGACCCAGAGTATCTTGTTCATGTCCGGGAACAGAAAATAGAGCACGGTCATCGGAACGACCGAGAAGAGGAGAGCCGTCCCGACCCTTCTCCAGGCCTTCGGCTCGACCTTGCGCTCGCCTTCGCGCTTGAAGAGGAAGAAGAGCCATATCGCCGCCGCGATCGCGCAGAGACCGACATAAGGCGCGCAGACCCAGAAGAGCTCGTTGTGGATTATGCCCTGGCGCGTGGCCTCGTCCATCAAGGCGCGCTCTTCCGAGGTCGCGGGATTGAGGTGGGAGAGGATCAGCTGCTGGGCGAGGACGATTCCGACCATCGAACCGACCGGATTGAACATCTGCGCGAAGTTTAGCCGCCTTACCGCCGTCGACTGGTCGCCGAGAGAGAGCACGTACGGATTGCACGTGGTCTCGAGAAGGCTGCAGCCCCCCGCGACTATGAATATCGCGATGAAGTAGATGTCGAACGATTGCGCAATGCACGCTGGTATGTACAGCAGCGCCCCCGTTATGTATATCGCAAGGCCGATGAGAACACCCTTCCTGTAGGAGAACTCCTCCGCAAGTACGGCCGCGAATATCGCAAGGACCGCATAGGCTCCGTAGAAGGCGACCTGCACAAGCCCCGCCTTCGACTGGTCCATGGTGAAAATGCGCTGGAAGGCGGGCACGAGATTGTCCGTCATGTTGTTCAAGATGCCCCACAGAGCGAAACAGCTCACGAGCATGATGAATATCGACAGGAATTTACGCGGAACGACAGGCTGCTGATTCATGGCGGACACTCCTTGATTTTAGCGTTTTCCGAGGAAATATTTGTATGCAGGGTCTTTTGTCACGTCTATGTAGGCATAGCCGATCTCATCGAGGGCTTCGAAGAACGGTTCGCGCTGCGACCCGGGAACCTGGAAGCCGACAAGCACCTTGCCGTGGTCGGCGCCGTGGTTGCGGTAGTGGAAAAGGGAAACGTTCCACCTGTCTCCAAGGCCCTGCAGGAAGTCCCTCAGCGCCCCCGGCTTCTCCGGGAATTCGAAGGCGCATACGACTTCGTCCGCGACCGCTATCGCGGAACGCCCTCCGACCATGTACCTGACGTGCTCTTTCGCGAGCCAATTGTCGGAGAGGTCGATGCAGTGGAACCCGGCCGCCCTGAACGACTTCTGCAGAGCCTTGCGCTCGGCCAGATCCTTCACCGACACGCCGACGAAAATATGCGCAAGAAGGCCTTCGGACATCCTGTAGTTGAACTCGGTGACGTTGTGCTTGCCGAGCTTCGAGACGAACTTGAGGAAGCTTCCCGTCTTCTCGGGAATCGCGCAGTCGAATATCGCCTCGCGCCCTTCGCCGGTCTCCGTGAGCTCGCTCACGAAGCGGATGCGGTCGAAGTTCATGTTGGCCCCGGAGATTACGCAGGCGACCGTCTCGCCCTTCTTCGCCGTCTTCTTCGCGGCCGCGAGCGCCAGCGCCCCCGCAGGCTCGCAGATCGCGCGCGTCGCCTCGAAGATGTCCTTTATCGCGGCGCACGTCTCGGCCGTGGAGACCTTCACGATTCCGTCGAGATTCTCCCGGCAGACTTTGAATGTCTCCTCGCCGGGCGTCTTGACGCAGACGCCGTCCGCGAAAAGCCCGGGGTTGTCCAGGGTGACGCGCCTCCCCGCCTTGAACGAGCGGCTCATGCAGTCCGAATCCTCGGGCTCCACGCCGTAGACCTTGACGGAGGGCCTGACGCTCTTTATGTAGACTGAAACGCCGGCGGCGAGTCCGCCGCCTCCGATCGGCACGTACACCGCCGAAAGCTCGCGCCCCGCCTGGTCCAGGATCTCCTTCCCGACCGTCCCCTGCCCCGCTATCACGTCGGGATCGTCGAAGGGCGCTATGTAGGTGTAGCCGTGCTCCTTTATCTGGCGCTCGAGCTCCCCATACGTGTCGGAATACGAGTCTCCGTGAAGGACGATGGACGCACCGTACGACTTGACGGCGGAGGTCTTTATCTCGGGAGTCGTGACCGGCATCACTATAGTCGCCTTGACGCCGAGCTTTTTCGCCGAAAGCGCCACTCCCTGCGCATGGTTTCCCGCGGATGCGCAGATGACGCCCTTGTCCAGCTCCTTGCGGGAAAGCTGGCTCATCTTGTTGTATGCCCCGCGTATCTTGTAGCTGTGGACCGGCTGAAGATCCTCGCGCTTGAGGAGAAACCTCGTGCCAAGCCTCTTTGAAAGTGCGGACGCCTCGTCAAGAGGCGTCACGCGCGCGACATCGTAGACTGTCGCATTCAGTATTTTCGTCAGATAGTTCATCTTCATCAAAGTTCGCTGGCCTCGGCCTCCGCTTCGACTTCGGACAGGTCGATATCGGGGAAAAGGCGCTCGGCGACATCCTTGTATGCGGAATTCTCCTTCACCGTCTTCTTGACGAGCGTCTCGATGAACGGCGCCGCCGTGGGATCGTCGGAGCAGAGGAACTGCAGCGTGAGCGCCGCGCCGAACATGGCCCTGGACCACTCGGACGACCTCAGCTTGGGGGTGCCGTTCTTGTCGCCGCCGATGACGAACTTGTTTATGAGCGTGCTCAGGTTGCCGTGATAGTCGGTATAGAGCATTCTCCACGTTATCTTCTTCGCCCGGCCCTTCTTGTCCTTGCAGATGATGAAGCGACCGTCGAGCTCGGCGACCGTGTAGCCGACGAGCGAGGGCTTGTCCTTTTCCTTCTCCTTGCGCTTGAACTCCCAGCCCACCAGGTTGCGGCTTATGACCGTCTGCATGAGCTGGATGCTCTTGACGTTGTCGATGTACTGGTCGGCCAGGACCCTCGCCTCCCCCGACTGGAAGCCGGACTTCGTCCGCTCCAGTTCGCTGAGCGCAAGCTCCCACTCCAGGTTCAGGACGTAGCTCTGGACCACGGCATCGTACCTCTCCTTGATCTCGGTCGTTTCGCGCTCGAGCCGTTCGGCGCGCTTTGCGGCCTCCTCCTCCTCGCGGCGCCTGTTCGCCTCCTCGATCTTTTTCTTGTTCTCCTCCTCTTCGCGCTTCTTCACGATGGCCTTGACGGTTGCCTTGCACTCGCTGTCGGCTTTTGCGCAGGCGCGGGGCATCGTCTTCTTGCTGAATTCTTCGATCTCCTCCCACTCCGTCATCGCCTTGATGGTCTCCAGGCGGTTCTTGAAGTCGTCCTGCTGCTTTTTCAGGGTGTCGAGGGCGGCCTCGGTCTTTTCGGCGGGCGCCGTTCCCGACGCCTTCTCGATCTCTTCCTGCAGCGCGGCGAGCTCGTCCAGAATCTTGTCGCGTCCGTCAAGGCACTTGTACGCCTGCTTCCAGAGCTTGCTCATCGTCTCGACGCAAGACGGCTCTTCGAGGACCTCCTCGGCCGCGGTTGCGCCCTCTCCACCGGCCGCATCCGCCACGGCTGCGTTCGCCGCGCCGGACGCAGCGGCCTCGGCGGCCTTCCGCTTATCCTCCCACTCCTTCTTCCGCCTCTGGTAGTCCTCGTATTCGGGAGACTGCGGATCGGCCTCGTCGCCTTGCGGCGGGGGGAATCTCTCCGGCTCCTGGACGGACGTCTCCGCCTGCGCGGGCGCCGCCGGCGCGTCTGCCTTCGCTCCGCCTTTCGCACCCTCCGCCGCTGGCGCAGGCGCAGGCTTCGCCTTTACGGGCTTCGGGGGCTTGAGCTTCGCTATGTACGAGGCCGGATAGATCTTCTTCATCTCATTCGCTATGGAATCGGTGGTCTTCTGGCATTTGTCTTCTATCCCTTTGCAGGTCTTCTCGACGTCCTCGGTGAACTGATTGACGTTCTGCTCCAGGGTCGGATAGTTCGCCTGCAGATCGTTGAAGCCCTTTTCGATTCTCGCGGCGGCCTTTTCCTCGGCATCGCGTTTGTTGGCCGAAATCATCCAGTAGAGCCCGCCGGCGACAGCGACGATCGCGAGTATGACGCCCCCTATGACGAGCGTGACCTTTCCGCCGACGCCCCCCTCCTCGTCCTCGTAGCCGCCCTCTTCACCGTTGGAAAAGCGCGACGGCAATGTCGGATGGCGCCCCGTCTCCCCTTCCGCGCCTCCCTCCGGCTCCTGCGATTCGTCGGCGGACGGTTTGTGGACCGTGAACTTCTTCTTGCCCTTTATCGTGAGCTTCTTGCCCGAGGCGGACGTCGTCTTCCTGTCGCCGCCGAGCCCGGCAGCCGCCCCGGCCGACGCCGCAGCCGCCACGGTCTGCGTCTTTGAGAGCCCGGTGGTGAGAACCTTCTTGTAGTCATCGAGCAGCGCCTCGAAACTCGGATAGCGGTCCGCCGGATTGAACGCCAGCATCTTCATGACGAGGAAGTCGATCTGCGGCGAAAGGCCGGGCCTCACTTCGCTCGGCTTCTTCGGCGCCCCTTCGAAACGCTTGCGCACGACGGCCGTGGCGTCGTCGCCCTCGAACGGAGCGACTCCGGTGAGGGCATGGTATATCGTCCCTCCGAGCGAATACATGTCGGCGCGGTAGTCGACCGGCTCCTTCTTGACCTTTTCGGGCGCGATGTAGTAGGGCGTGCCCCATATCTCGTTCGTGTCCTTCTGCATCGCCGCAAGGCCGAAGTCGACGAGCTTCGCGTTGCCGTTGGCGTCGAGAAGCACGTTCTCGGGCTTCACGTCTCCGTGCACGAGACCCTGGTCCGCCGCGCACCTCAGCGCCTGCGCGACCTGCTCGCATATCTTCATCACGCGCGGGACGTCTATCTCGGCGCCGTGCACCTTCATCAGCCCGTCGAGCGATCCGCCCGCCACGAGCTCCATGGCGATGTAGGGCATGCCGTCCGAAATGCCGTAGGAGTACACCTGGGCGATGTTCGGATGTATGAGCCTCGCCGCGGCCTGGGCCTCGCGCTTGAATTTCTCGACGAAAGCCGCGTCGTTGCCGTACTCCTTGAGCATGACCTTCACGGCCACGGGACGGTCGAGCATCTTGTCCCTGCCCATGTACACTCCGCCCATTCCGCCCCTGCCGAGCTCGCGCTCGAGGAGAAAATTGCCGTTTTCGCCGAAAACGCCCGGCGTGGCTATCAACTGTTCGTCGCTCATTTGATGATCCCCCATCTAGGGTTGATGATTGGCCAAAACACGAATGACCCCGTTCCCTTGAGATTCTCCCCCGGAACGGGACCCCAATAGCGGCTGTCCGAACTGCTCGCGGAATTGTCGCCGCACGCGAAATACTCGTCTTCCCCAAGCTTTGCGACGCCGCCCTGCGCCGTCATCCAGCTCGCGTCCCCGGATCTCGGGAACGGCGTTTCCTCGCCCCTCTCGCCTTTCGCCGGCTTTATCGGATCTATCTTCCTGCCGTCGATGTACACGTCGGGCGCTTCTATGCGTACCGTCTCCCCGGGAAGGGCCGTAAGGCGCTTTATGTAGTGCGTTCCGTCCGGCGGTTTGTGGTGGATGTCGACGCTCTTCCCGTTGATCGAAGTCTTTACCGTTTTCCCGTCTATGCCTGTCGTCGAGAAGACCATCACCTCGCCCCTCGCGGGCTTGCGGAAGTTCCAGCGCCACCTGTTCACGAATATGAAATCGCCGGTCGTGTCGTATCCGCTCCAGAGCTTCTTGCCCGCAGCGACCTTGACCGGCTCTATCCTCGGCCGCACGCCATCATCGGACGGCCCCACCCAGCAGATGATGCGGCTGCGCCCGTTCGGCGTCTCGAGAAGGTCGGGATGGCTCGCCCACGCAGGCATCATGCCGATGTCCAGGGCGGTCAGAGTGTCGGTCGGCAGCGACATGGTCTCGCCCTGCCGCCCCGTTTCCGATACGATGCAATAGTCGTAGCGCCCGTCGCCGCGGTCTGTGAGGTACACGTTGCCGTCGAACGGAGCCTTGAATTCCTTCCAGTCGCGCCCGGAGAACATCCAGTTCAGCCATTTCAGCGGAGTCGTCTGCCAGACCCCCGGCTCTGCGCACTTCTCGGAGTGGTTGCCGTAGAGGGTCGGCTGCATGGACCCCGTCGGAATGTTGAACGGCTCGAAGAAGTACGCGCGGAACGCCATCGCGACGGATATCGCGACCACGAAAGTGTCGAGCCACTCCTTGCCGTAATCCTGGAAGGTCTTATGCACGGTAGTTGGGCGCTTCCTTTGTGATCGTTATGTCGTGGGGCCTCGCCTCCCTGAGACCCGCCGTCGTGACGCGGTAGAACTTGCCCTTCTCGTGAAGCTCCGCGATCGTCCTGGTGCCGCAATAGCCGAGCGACGCCTTGAGCCCGCCGCAGAACTGCGTCATGATGGACTTGACGTGGCCCGAATACGGAACCATACCCTCGATGCCCTGCGGCACGAGCTCGTCGTCGCTCTCGTTGTCCTGGAAATACCTCGCGCGCGAGCCCTTGCCGTTCTTGAGCGCGGCCATCGACCCCATGCCGCGGTAGACGACGTACTGGCGCCCGTTCTGGTATATCTTCTCCCCCGGGCTCTCCTCGGTGCCGGCGAGCACGGAGCCGAGCATCACGGAATCGGCGCCGGCCGCAAGCGCCTTGGGGACGTCTCCGGAAAGCTTGATCCCGCCGTCCGCGATGACCGCCACATCCGTGCCCCTGAGCGCCTTGGCCGCATTGTACACCGCCGTAAGCTGGGGAATGCCTACGCCGCACACGACGCGCGTCGTGCAGATCGAGCCGGGCCCTATGCCTACCTTCACCGCGTGCGCACCGCTCTTCGCGAGCGCCACCGCCGCTTCGCCCGTCGCTATGTTGCCGGCGATGACGTCCACCTTCGGGAAGTGCTTGACGATGTACTTCGTCATGTCCATGATTCCCTTGGAGTGGCCGTGCGCCGAGTCGACGACCACGACGTCGACTCCAGCGTCCGCAAGCTTCTCCATGCGGGAGATGTCGCCCTTGCCGCCGGAGACGGAAGCGGAAACCCTCAGGCGGAACCTGTCGTCGCAGTTGTACGCGGCGTTGGGGTTTTCGATGATGCGGGAGACGTCCGTAAAGCTGTACAGCCCGACAACCCTGCCCTCCTTGTCCACGAGGGGAAGCTTGCCGACCTTCGCCGCGCGCATGAGATCGTACGCCTTCTTGAGGCTGGTGCCGGGCTTGGACGTTATCGGCGCGGGCTGCATCACGTCGCGCAGCTTCTTCGCCTCCATCGGCGCGAAGCGCATGTCGGAGGAGGTTATCATCCCCACGAGCCTGTCTTCGGAGTCAAGCACGGGGAAGCCGTTGAACTTCAGGCCCATGCGGCGCTTCTCGCTCCTGAGAAAACTGATGTCGTCGTCGGCATGGAAGCAGACCGGGGCGGCGATGAGTCCGTTCAGGTAGTTCTTGACCTTCGCGACCTCCTTGGCCTGTTCGTCCTCCTCAAGATTCTTGTGGATGCATCCGATGCCTCCCGCGAGAGCCATCGCGATCGCCATCGGAGACTCCGTCACCGTGTCCATCGCTGCCGACATGAACGGAATCTTCATCTTCGTCCTGCTCGTCAGCTTCGTCTCGAGAGACGCGTCGTCGGGCAGAAAATCGGCGTACTGGGTGACAAGCGTCACGTCATCATACGTGAGGCCTTCGTAGGGGAAGGTCTTCATGAAACTATCCAGATATTTGTTCATAGCTCTCCTCGGGACGCAACGTCCCCTTTTGCGGAAGAATTATACCAAAAATCGCGCCGGAAATCAAAGCCGAATGATGTCCGGAGCGAAGGTTTTTCATCCCCTGAAGATGAAAAACTTCCGGAGAAAATAATTGAAGAGGAAAGAGACCGCTATCTCAACGACGACCGCCAGGGACGTCATAAGCCCGCCCCAGCGGATGGCCGCCGAACTCGTCAGCGTCGCAACCAGCATCGCAAGCCCGGAAACGCCGATGAAAAAGAGGAACTCCTTCCACCAGACGAACTTCCCGGCCTTGAACACGAAGAATCTGTTCATCAGCCAGCAGAAGACGTTCGCGATCACAAAGCCGATGGCCGTCGCGACCGCGAAGCGCATGGACCTCACGGCGTCCGTCACATCGACCGCCGTGAAGCCGAAATGCTTCACCATGAAGTCGTCAGGCCCCAGGCACTGCAGGCACGTCGTCGCAAGACGGTAGAAAACCGCCGCCTGCACCAAAGTCGAGAGCACGCCGATGACGCCGTACTTTATGAACTGCACGAACGCCCCGGCGCGCTCCGGGGAGAGGATTCTCCCGAGCCGGTCAAACATTCAGCTGCGAATCGTCCTTCTTGACGTCGGAATCGGAAAGCCCGAGCTTTTCGAGGTCCACAGTCTCGATGCCGAGCGGCTTCGCCGTCTCCCAGCCCCCGCGCGTGAAGTCGGGGACGTCCTGCGAGGCGCCGCGGTTGAGAGCAGAGCGTTCGCAGAGCTCCGTAAGAGAGCAGCTCGTCGCGAGATCGTAGACGTCCATGTCGAGCGGAAGGCCGTTCTGCAGGCAGTAGCAGAGCCTGAGATCCATCAGGAAGTCCATTCCGCCGTGGCCGCCCATCTTCTTCGCGAGCTCGCCCGCGACCTTCCAGAGCGGATGACGCCACGTTTCGATGATTTCGCCGCGCGTCTTGTCGTCGGCCCAACCGTGGGCCGGGTCTCCAGGCTTCTCCGCGAGGGCGATCCTGAATGGATAGTCGTTGAGGCAGCCCTGGGTTCCGGAGAGGAGGTTGATCCTCGAATAGGGCCTCGCGCTCGTGACGTCGTGCTGGATCATCACCGTCTTGCCGTTGACCGTGCGGATGACCGTCGTCGACATGTCGCCGCACTTCGGGTGGAGCTTCGCCTGCCAGCTGTCCTCGCCGAACTTGACCTTCGCGTACTCGTCCATTCCGATCTGCGCCGTGGAGACGCAGGTCAAATAGTCGAAACGGTCCCCGCGGTTGATGTTCATCGCCTGCATGAGCGGGACGAGACCGTGGGTCGGATAGGGGTTGCCGAAGTGGTCGCGGTTCCATTTAAGCCGCCAGTAGTCCTGGTAGCCGCCCTTCGCGGGATCCAGATAGTTGAGATCCCTCAAATCGTGGATGTAGGCGCCCTCGCCGTGGACGAGCTCGCCGAGCTTTCCGTTCCTCACGAGGTTGAGCGTAAGCATCTCGATCTCGCCGTAGCAGCAGTTTTCGAGCTGCATGCAGTGGCGGCCGGTGCGCTCTGAGGTCTCGACGCAGGCCCAGCACTCCTCGAGGTTCATCGCCGAGGGCACCTCGATCGCCGCGTGCTTGCCGTGCTCCATCGCGTAGAGGGCGATAGGCGTGTGAAGAGCCCAGGGGGTGACGATGTAGACGAGGTCGAGATCGCTCTCGCACATCGCCTTCCACCCCTCTTCGCCGGAATAGGGGCGCGCCTCGGGCTTGCCGTTGTCCTTTAGCCACTTCTGCTGGGCGTCGACTCTTGCCGGATAAAGGTCGCAAAGCGCCGCGACTTCCACTCCCGGTATCGCCGCAAGGCGATGGACAGCCCCGGGGCCTCTCATCCCGAGCCCGACGACGCCGACGCGGACTTTCTTCAGCGGCGGAGCCGCGAACCCGCTCATCGTGCCCGTGCCGCCGAGCTTGGCTGCGGGAGCAACACATCCCGCGAACGCCGCAGCCGCGCCCATCCAGGCGGTTCCTTTCAGGAATTCTCTTCTGTTCTGCATGTTTCTCTCCTTTTCATCCTTGCGGAAGCTCCGTCAGACCCCTCCGCGGCCGCGGAGCGAACCATGACTGAGGAAGCCTTCGTATTTGCGGACCAAGAGGTGGCTTTCCATCACGCGCAGCGTATCGAGCGCCACGCCGACGATGATCAGAAGCGACGTTCCGCCGAAGAAGCTCGCCACGACCCAGGGCAGATGCATGTGGGACATGATGAGAATCGGGAGAACGGCGAGGATCAGAAGCCCCGTCGCGCCGATGAGCGTGATCTTCGTCATGACGTCGTCAAGATACTCTGCCGTCGCGATTCCGGGACGGATGCCGGGAACGTAGCTGCCGTCTTTCTTGAAGTTCTCGGAGATCTCGATCGCATTGAACTGCGTCGCGACCCAGAAGAACGTGAAGAACACGATGAGGGAGCCGTAGATGATGACGTGCACCCATGCAGGGTCGCCCCTGAGAGCCATCGCTATGCTGTTCATGACGCCCGGCTCGCCGCGCGAAAGCCAGCCGAAGAGCCAGCCGGCGATCTGGAGAAGCGGCTGGGCGAAGATGATCGGCATGACGCCCGTGTAGTTCACCCTGAGCGGCATGAACGACTGCTGCATTCCGTAGGTGTTGCCCGCCACCATGGAGCGGCGGGTGGAGTGTATCGCGACCTTCCTGACGCCCTGCGTGAGCATGACCGTCCCCATCACGATGAGGATGAAGAAGAGGATGAGCAGCACGAAACGCGCGGGATTCGCCGTCTCGGACATGAGGAAGCAGTATCTGTAGAGCTCGTATATCGCCTGCGGGAAGCGCGAGGTAATGTTGATCATGATGATGAGCGACGCGCCGTTGCCGATGCCGAAGGTCGTGATCTGGTCGGCAAGCCACATGACGAAGAGCGAGGCCGACGTCATCCCTATCATCGTCATGAGATGGAAGCCCAACCCCGGATCCTCCACAAGAGGCGCATCGACGTGGAAGCCGATCGCCGCGAGGGCGGCCGGGTTGGCCAGGGTGGACGCGATGGCCCACGACTGCACAAGGCAGAGGACTATCGTGAGATACCTGGTTATCTGCGCGAGCTGCTGGCGCCCGTTCTCGCCTTCCTTGCGGAGCTTGTTGAGCGAGGGGACTATTGACGAAAGAAGCTGGATGACGATCTGCGCGGAGATGTACGGCCAGATCGAGAGGAAGCCGATCGAGCACTGCGCGAACGCGCCGCCCGTGAACAGGTCGAACCACCCGCCCATGGCGCTGGCGCCGCTTTCCGCCGCCTTCTGCATCACCTGCCAGTTGACGCCGGGCGTGGGAATGTGCGCGATAAGGCGGCACACGGCCACGAGACCGAGCGTAACCAGAATTTTTTTGCGCAGCTCCGGGATGCGGAACGCGTTGGAAAAACCCTTCATCATCGACATAGCTTCTTTTTCTCCTTGAGACAGAAATTTCCGCCTATTATATCAAAAATGCCCCTCGCCTTTCAACCCCCATGTTGCCCCTTTGCTCCCGCCCGCAGACTGCCGCCGCATCAATGGTAGTGCATGCACACGCTCCGACCATTCATTTACCTATCCTACTCCATGCACTTCTCGAGATTCTGCTTGGCCTTCTCGTATCCTGCGGCGGCGGACTTCATGAACCACTTTTTTGCCTCCACCCTGTCTAGAGGCACCATCTCTCCCAGGTAGTAGCATTTGCCGAGGAAGTTCTGCGCGGCCGCGTCGCCGCTCTCGGCGGCTTGGCGGAGCTGCGCCATGTGGTCCTCGGTGAGGCCGCTGGGCGAAAAGCCCTTCTCCCGCGCAAGCCTGAGCCAGTGCTGCGCCTTGGCGAGATCCTTCTCCACACCGAGTCCGTCCCGGTAGCTCGCGCCAAGCCAATACTCCGCCTCCGCGAGCCCCTTCTCCGCCGCCTTGCGCCACCACTTCACGGCTTCGGCGTCGCTCTTCTCCACCCCTATGCCGTTCGCGTAGCAGTAGGCGAGGGCGCATCGATCCTGTCGAGACGTATCTTGTGCTGCGTCTTCGCATCATCCAATACGGTAATCGTATCGCCGTCCGAGACTTTCACCACGCGTCCGCGTAGAACGTCTCCGCCGCCGTTGTCCACCACCTTGGCCGAGCAACCTGCCAAGGCAAGAGCAGCCGCCAGCGCGATTATCGCATTCTTTAGCTTCATCTCTAGCTCTCTCCATTCCGTAGCATTACCGTCAATAGCCAAAATGTCTCAATGCTTCTTTTGCAATTTCATTCCCCTGCTCCGCCGCCTTGCGATACCACTTCACCGCCTCGACATAATCCTGCGCTACGCCGTTGCCTTTCTCATAGCACACGCCAAGGTTGAACTGCGCCCCCGCATTCCCCTGCTCCGCCGCCTTACGCAACCATCTCACAGCCTCGGCTTTGTCCTGCGCAACGCCCTGGCCGTTATCATAGCACACGCCGAGGTTGTACTGCGCCACTGCATACCCCTGCTCCGCAGCCTTGCGGTACCACTTCACCGATTCGACATAATCCTGCGCGACGCCGTTGCCGTTATAGTACCGGTTGCCAAGGTTGTTCTGCGCATCGGCCTCTCCTTGCTCCGCCGCTAGGCGGTACCACTTCACCGCCTCGCCGTAGTCCTGCGCTACGCCCTGGCCATTAGCATAGCACACGCCAAGGTTGAACTGCGCAGCTGCATACCCCTGCTCCGCCGACTTGCGGTACCACTTCACCGCCTCGCCGTAGTCCTGCGCTACGCCCTGGCCATTAGCATAGCACACGCCAAGGTTGTACTGCGCAGCTGCATACCCCTGCTCCGCCGCCTTGCGGTACCACTTCACCGCTTCGCCGTAGTCCTGCGCGACGCCCCGACCCCTCTCATAGCACACGCCAAGGTTGAACTGCGCCACCGCATCTCCCTGCTCTGCCGCCTTGCGGTACCATCTCGCCGCCTCGGCATAGTTCTGCGCAACACCCTGGCCGTTATAGTACCCGTTGCCAAGGTAGCACTGCGCCCCCGCAAACCCCTGCTCCGCCGCCTTGCGGTACCATCCCGCCGCCTCGACATAGTTCTGCGCAACGCCCTGGCCGTTATCATAGCACACGCCAAGGTTGAACTGCGCACCCGCATCCCCCTGCTCCGCCGCCTTGCGATACCACTTCACCGCCTCGCCGTAGTCCTGCGCTACGCCCTGGCCAAACGCATAGCACACGCCAAGGTTGAACTGCGCACCCGCATGCCCCTGCTCCGCCGCCTTGCGGTACCATCTCGCCGCCTCCCAATGATCCTGCGCGACGCCTTCGCCGTTGTCGTAGCACACTCCCAAATAGAACTGGACTTCCGGATCGGTCTTGTCTGTCTGCTGGGTCAAGTCGAACCCCGTGGCCCACTTCTCCTCCTTGAACGCCTTTATCGCAGCGGCGGTCTTGTCGTCCTTTTCGGCAGACTTAGTTGATTCAGCATCGCCCCCGCTTGCCCCGTTGCTTTCACTTTTGCCGTAACCGCACATGACCGTTGCTGCCATGGAGCTGATCACCAGCACCGTCATGAGTTTCTTCATTTTGTGCCTCCTCTTGTTTTAGACTCACAATCCTTCAACTATCTCGGCCAACTCTTTTCTGATGCGCTCGGCTTCTTCCTTCTCGCCGTGCGCGACCGCCCACGCCAGCAAGCCCTCCAGCTTGTTGATGTGGCTGTTCAGTTTCTCGCGTTGTTCAAGATTCATGGCTACTCCACCACTCCTACTCCACCACTAGGGTCAGACACTGGGTTATTCACACTTTTGGCTTCGCCGTCCACGTCGCTATACGAGCTCCTAGCATCATAAGTGCACCTCCTTACATCTCCACCATCGTCTCGTCGCCGCAGATGTTGCGGAGGCGGAGACGGAGGGGTTTCTCGGAACAGGCGATGGCGCCGTTCCAGTATTTGTTTGTCTTGGTTCTGTTGAGCCGGACGAGCCCGAACTTGTCGATCAGGATCTCCGTGTCGGAATGCCATGCACCGGTCTTGCGAGTGCAATCGACCGAAATTGACTCGATCATCTCAAGCCCCGCCTCGGAGACCTTGATCTCCTTGAACTTCTTGCCGGGCTTCTGATTCAGGAAGCAACGCTCGTTGAACTCGGCGATTTTGCCGCGGACACGATCCGAATCAAACTTCTCAATCGTGATGAGATACTTGTTGATCAAGTCGTCCTTGTTTTCGCCAATGGAGTATTCAACCGTGTCGTTGACCACCACATCGCCCAACACGGATTTGAGATCGCGCAACTCCACCTTGATGAGCGACGTGTCATCTTCTTTGATGATCTTGTTGACTTCTTCCTGGTCGATCTCGATGTAATAGACAATGACCTTCTTCGTGCCAGACGGCAGATCAGGCATCGCCTCATGCAAAATCCGGAACATGAGCGGCGCATCCAACACTCGTGTGGTCGAATCCATCAAGTTCGGAACATAGACAGGAATCATCCCCAACTTGGAATCATGGATCGCCCCTTCCCAGAACGAATCAAGCGCATCCTCATTGCGCAGCCCGGGAATAAGCGACTTGATTTTATCCATCGTCTGAACTGGATTGCGATAGAGCTGAACTCCGTCTTGCACGTCAAGGCATTTGAACGATGCTCCATCAATGGCGCTCAACCGATCCCGAGCCGTCTGCACCGAATTGAGCCCCACGTCAGCGTGAATGAACCGCCGCCCCAACTTCGCCGCAGCTGCTGCGGTCGTACCACTCCCGCCAAAGAAGTCTGCGACAATCATCCCCGCATCAGAAGACGCGTTGATTATTCGCTCCAGCAACGCCTCGGGCTTCTGCGTGGCATAATCAACAGGCTCTTCCTTGTCGGCTGGCTGCAACATGGACATACGCCACACATCATCAACAGTATACTCATCAGATTCAATGTAAATCACCTTTCCATTTTCATCCTTAGCATTTACAAGCTTCTGCTCCTCCTTGCTCCAAACACGCTTGATTTGCTTGACCTTTTCAGTTCGCTTTTCCTGAATTGGAGAGAACCTGAACTTATCCCCCTTGCAGTAAACATAGATTACATCATGATTCGATGCAAATCGCTTCACATTCCCTTGCATCTTATTATAGTAATGCCAGATAATCTCGTTAACAAAATTATCCTCTCCGAAAATCTCATCCAACAGCACTTTCACATAATGCCCGATGTGCCAATCCAAATGAACATAAATGGCTGCATTATCACTCATCACCGACTTGATGGCGCAGAGGTTCTCATACATCCAGTTGAGATACTTCTCCTTCTCCCACACGTCGCCGTACATCTTTTCCTCAAAGGCAGCGAGGCGGTCGTCATCGATCTGTTCGCCCTCTTCGACCTTGCCAGACTTGCCCTTAAGGGGATTACGCCGGAGATAGACTTTCTTCGCGTAGTCCGCACCGGACGCAAACGGAGGGTCAATGTAAACAAGATCGACCTTGATGCCCTTGTCCTTCAGATAGGCGCAAGCGCTCAGGCATTCGCCGCGGATCACGAGGTTG
>JAILJX010000071.1 GCA_024694365.1 Kiritimatiellia bacterium | reverse complement strand
GAGGCGGGCGACGTGTGGCGCGTGATCACGCGCATCCTCTCCGCCCACGCCTTCGACACGGCGCAGAGCCCCGAGCACGTGCTCGAGTGCGGCGCGGCGCTCGGCCACTTCCACTACCTCGTCTCGGACATGGACCCCGCCTCGATCGTCGACCCGCTGCCGGGCTTCCACATCACGAGCGGCTACCTGCGCCAGTACGACGAGACGCTTTCCAGCCCCGCCGCGCGTGAGCTCGTCTCCGCCTCGATGGAGGCACGGCGCCTCGCGAAGTTCATCGAGGACCGCCGCGACTTCGCCCTCTGCCTCGAACGGGCCGAGGCGAGCGGCGAGCTGCGCCGCCGCATGTTCCACGGCGACCCGAAGGTGAACAACATCATGATCGACGACGTGACCGGCAAGGGGACGGCGATGATCGATCTCGACACGGTCTCGCCGGGGATGATACATCTCGATTTCGGCGATGCGTTGAGGTCCATATGCAATCCCGCGGGCGAGGAGGAGACGAATCTCGCGAAAGTCGTCTTCGACGAAGACCTCTGCACGGCGTTCTGCAAGGGATACATGCGCGAGGCGGGGTCGTTTCTCACCGGCGCCGACAGGGCGTATCTCTTCGACTCGATAAGGCTTCTTCCCTTCGAGCTCGGGCTCAGGTTCTTCCAGGACTATCTCGCGGGCAACGTCTACTTCAAGACGAAAGAGCCCGAGCAGAACCTCAACAGGGCGAGGGTGCAGTTCAGGCTTTGCGAATCCGTCGAGGCGAGGGAGAGGTCGATACGCAACCTGCTTGCGCAACTCTGAGAAAGGGGAAAACGGTGAAAAAAGCGATCGCTATAGCGTTGGCGGCGTCGGTTCTTTCGGCATGCGCCGCGGAGAAGGTGAAGGTCGCATGCGTCGGGGATTCGATAACATACGGCTACACGCTGCCCGAGAGGGAGAAGAACGCCTACCCGACGCGTTTGCAGGAGCTGCTCGACGAGATGGCTCCCGGGAAGTATGAAGTCAGGAATTTCGGCAACTCGGGGCGAGGAATCTACCTGGACTCGATGAGGGGCAGGGAAAAGCGCGGCTTCAGGTTCATGAAGGAGCACAAGGCTGCCATCGAGTGGAAGCCAGACATCGTGGTATGCAACCTCGGCATAAACGACTGCGGCGAATACATCAAGGAGTACACCGGAAAACGCAGGCGCGGGCAGTTCAAAGAAGACTACCTCGCTCTTCTCGGCGACTACAAGAAGGCCAATCCGAAGGCCGGGTTCGTCATCTGGACAAAGCTCTCTCCGCTAGCCGAGGGCCAGAAGTTCTACCGCAGCCCCGAGCCTTTCCTCATGCAGGCAGACCTCAAGGAGGTCGCAAAGAAGGCCGGCGCGAAATGTCTCGACATGCAGCATCCCCTGAGGGAGAACATGGACTCCATCTTCAAGCGCGACAAGATACACCCAGATCCCGAGGGCGCGGAAATCATCGCGAAGGCGACGTTGCCGAAAATATGCGGCGACGAGCCTCCCGAGCTCCGCCTGCCGTCCGGTCTCAAGGGCCGCAAGCCCGAGATATGGCTCTGCGCCGGGCAGTCCAACATGCAGAAGGGCTGGGACGAGTTCCGCTCTTCCCCCGAGGAGAAGAAGCGAGTCGAAAAGGAATTCGCCCTCCTGGACAAGGCGGAAGTGTGGCTTTGGGACGTCAACGACGGGCCTGAAGGGCAATGGACGCGCCTCACGGCGAAAAACGCCGGCAAGCGCAGCGCCTTCGGCGTCTCCTTCGCGATCCGCCGCGCCCTCAAGAGCGGGAGGCCTGTCGCGATGCTCTATGTCGCGGCGGGCGGAGCGCCGACCGAGTCGTTCCTCGCCGAGGAGACGATGTGCAAGGTCGGGAAGGACGGCAAGCCCGTCTACCCGAAGCTCTGCGCAATCGCCACGAACCGCCACCAGATCAACGCGAACAACGATTTCCCGTGCGCCTGGTGCAAGAGGGAGTATCAGCGCCGCAAGGGCAAGGCCGCGGAGGCCGGATGGTGGCCCGTATCGCTCCTCTACGACCGCGGAATCGCGCTCGCGGAGAAACTCCCCTTGACGGGCATCCTCTGGTATCAGGGCGAATCGAACGCGACGAGATGCGTCGCACCCGAAGCGCCTCTTGACGACGACTACATGCTCGAGACGAATCTTGCGGTCGTCGATCAGCTTCGCGGAGACAGGAAGATTCCCTTCATCATGATGGGGCTCCCCAAGATGAACCGTCCGTGGGAGCCCTACCGCGCCGCGCAGAAGAAGGCGTGCGAGGAGAAGGGGGCGATATTCGTCGACACCTTCGCTGCTGGGCTTGGAACGCCGAACGATGTCCATCCGCGCGACAAGATACCCTTCGCGGAACTGGCGATAAAGGCGCTGGAGGGGTCGGCCAAGTAAGGTGTACGATCTCGTCGAGATATTCGAGTCTCTCCAGGGGGAGGGACGCAACACCGGAAGACCTTGCGTATTCATACGTTTCGCCGGATGCAATCTGGCCTGTCCGTGGTGCGATACGGACGTCTCTGCGCGGTTTTCGCTGACTCTTGAGGACCTCGTCGCCGAAGTCCGGGGCTTCAGGGCGAAGAGCGTCATCCTGACCGGCGGCGAGCCGACTCTCGCGAAAGGCATGCCGGAGCTCGTCGCCGCGCTCAAGAAGGAGGGATTCTGGATAGGGGTCGAGACGAACGGCACGGGAGAGCCGGAGTGGCTCGGGTTCGTCGACTATGTCGCATGCTCGCCCAAGCAGGAATTCCCCGAAAGTCTGGTGCTGGACCGTGCGGACGAAATAAGGGTGGTGGCTTCCTCTCCGGCGGCGGCGGTGTTCTGCAAATCGCTCGAGAAGAGGATCGATGCGACTGACAGGTACGTCTCGCCTTGCGACCATGGGGGAAAAATCGATTTCGCGACCGCGAAAGACGTTCTTTCGCGCCTTGAGGGCTGGTCGCTCTCGGTGCAGCTTCACAAGATCCTCGGATTCAGGTAATCCCGGGGAGATTTCAAAACGACAGAAACAAGGAGAGTATTCCATGAGCAGAAAGATTGTTGCATGCATTGCGGCCGCGGCCGCATCGATTTCCGCATTCGCCGAGATGGAGAGTCTCGAAATCACAAGGGGCAAGGCGACGGCCGGAGACGTCCGCGCGCAATACGAGATGGGCCGCCGGCATCTCGCCGGCGATGGAGCCGAGCGCAATCTGGAAGAGGCTCTCAAGTGGTTCACGATGGCGGCCGAGGCGGGCGACGCAGAGGCGCAGTTCAACCTCGGGCTCTGCTTCGCGAACATTCCGGGGCTGGTGGACGACCCGTCCGAAAGCCTCAAGTGGTACAGGAAAGCGGCCGAGAAGGGGCTTTCCAAGGCGCAGCTGATGCTCGCGGTGACGCTGGAGTCCGGCGCGGACGCGGATAAAAACGCGCAGGAGGCCGCGAAATGGTATCTCAAGGCGGCCGAGCAGGGGATGGTTGACGCGCAGAGGCGTTTTGCGCAGATGAGCGAGGGCGGATACGGGGTGAAGCAGGATTTCGCCGAGGCGGCGAAGTGGTACCGCAAAGCCGCGGAGCAGGGCGACGCGGAGTCGCAGTTCGCCATCGGCTCGTACCTGGAGACGGGAACGGGGGTCAAGGCCGACCTGGCAGAGGCGGTCAAATGGTATCGCCGCGCGGCCGACAGGGACGATCCGCAGGCGCAGAACGCGCTTGGAGCCTGCTATCTCAACGGAACGGGCGTCAAGCAGGACATGACGGAGGCGGTCAAATGGTTCGGAGAGGCCGCAGAGCAGGAGCTCGCCCAGGCGCAGTTCAATCTCGGCGTATGCTATCTCGGCGGAAAGGGCGTGGAGGCGAACCCCGGCAAGGCGCTGGAGTATTTCAGGCTGGCGGCGGACGCAGGAGACGCGGTTGCCCAATACAATCTTGCCAGCTGCATGTTCGCTGGCGTCGGGATGCCCGTAAACAAGAAAGAAGGCGTCGTGCGCTTCCGCCAGGCCGCGGAGCAGGGGCACGAGCTTGCGATGTTCAACCTTGGCGTCTGCGCGATGAACGGCGAGGGCATGGAGAAGAATCTGGAAGAGGCGAAGTCCTGGTTCAGGAAAGCGGCCGATGCGGGATGCGAGCAGGCCGTTCCGGTGCTCAGGAAACTAGAGGCCGGGACGGCGAAGTAATCTCGCGGACCATAGCCGCGCCGTCAGGCGATGGAAACCGGACGATGCAGAGCCGGGCGATATGTGATATAATATAAAATCAATGAAGTGCGAATTGTGCCATAAAAAAGATGCGGAAACAGCCATCCAGGCCGTGAAGGACGGCGTGGAGCAGGAACTTTACGTATGCCGTGAGTGCGAGCGCGAGGAGCGCGTAAGGCGCCAGAAGAAGAGCCAGCGCACGCG
Organism: Kiritimatiellia bacterium; assembly: GCA_024694365.1. Classification (GTDB taxonomy): domain Bacteria; phylum Verrucomicrobiota; class Kiritimatiellia; order RFP12; family UBA1067; genus UBA1067. The sequence continues at coordinate 16,990 of JAILJX010000071.1, read as the reverse complement.
CAAGGCGAAAAAAGGTCTGCCGCCGGGAGTCTCCATGACTGTCGCCTCTTCCGGAGGCGATGGAGCTCCGCCGCCTCTCCTGGAGGCGATAGTGAATGCGTTCACGGGAATGGTCGAGGACATGGCCAGCGCGGCGAAATCGCGAGAGAAAGAGCCGGAGCTCAGCGAGTTCCCTCTCTCGCGCGTCCCGTCGGTTTTCCGGCTTGGCGACGCCCTCCATCTCGAGGGGCTCTATCTCATCGGCGAGATAGAGGCCGTGCGCAGGGCCTTGAACGCGCTTGGAATGAGACTCTCGGGCATCAACGCGGACGGAATCTCCGATGCTGGGCACGTCTACAAGGTGATGTACCAGGGTCCGGCGGCGCGCGCAAAGAGGGTTGTGGAGGATATCCTTGCGCAGGAGCGAAACGCCAGGGTGAGGCTTTTCGAGGAGATGCCGCGGGTTTTCGGTGATTCCCTCTGCAGGGCGCTTGCGGTGCTGAAGAACTGCAGGCTGCTGTCGAAGGCCGAATATTTCGATCTTCTTTCTCCGCTCAGGCTTGCGGCGCTCGAGAAGATGCTGGATGGCCTGTCGCGCGCGGAGATCGAGCGGATCATCACCGGGCTGGATTTGACGCCGAAAACGGAAGCGCCTACGGCGGAAGAGCGAGACAGGGTGGATGCGGAACGCGCCGACGAGGTCAACGGACGTTTCGAGGACGTGGTTCTGAACGAACGCGGCGAGGAGAAGTTTCTGTGAATATGAAGTTGACGAAGAATGCGGTCGACGCGCTCAATGCGGCGGCCAGCTGCGCGCGCCAGTTCGGACACGACAGCATCGGCGCGGAGCACGTGTTCCTTTCCATGCTGGCCATACCGAAGTGCCAGGCGTGCATCAGGCTGGAGATGCTCGATCTTAGCCTCGCGGATCTTGCCGAGGCGATGAAGAACATGATTTCGGGCAACGGCTCGGGGATGCTGGCGAGAGGTCCGGTGCCTCTCACGGCAAGGACGAAGAAAATCCTCGAGATGGCGTCCGTCGAAGCCGGCGCGGGCAATCCGGTCGGCACGGTGGCGCTGGTGACGGCCATGCTCCGCGAAGGCGAGAACGCCGCGGCGCAGCTCCTGTTCAACGCCGGGGTGACGGTCGAGAAATTTCTCGCCGCCGGGACCCAGGGCGTCGCTCCCGGAGAGGAGACGGACGAAGAGGACGACGACGGGGAGGAAGGCCGGCCTCCGGAAGGGCGCAAGGCGAAAGACCAGAAGACGCCGACGGTGAACGCGTTCGGCCGCGATCTCACCGCGCTCGCGAGAGCGGGGAAGCTCGACCCGGTGGTCGGCAGGGCCAAGGAGCTCGGCAGAGTGGTGCAGATCCTGAGCCGGCGCACGAAAAACAACGCCGTGCTCATAGGAGAGGCGGGCGTGGGCAAGACGGCCGTGGTGGAAGGGCTTGCGCAGGCCATACACCGCGGGGAAGTGCCGGAGCGGATGCAGCAGAAGCGCGTAGTGGCCCTAGACATGGCGAGAGTCGTGGCGGGGACGCAGTACCGGGGCCAGTTCGAAGAGCGGCTCAAGAAGATAATCGACGAGACGAAGCGCGCCGAGAACATAATACTCTTCCTGGACGAGATACACACGATGGTTGGCGCCGGCGGAGCGGAAGGCGCGATGGATGCGGCGAACATCCTCAAGCCGGCGCTCGCCAGGGGCGAGCTCCAGTGCGTCGGGGCGACGACTCTCAAGGAATACCACAAGTCCATAGAAAAGGATGCTGCGCTCGAGAGAAGATTCCAATCTGTGCAGGTGGACGAACCTTCGGTCGCGGAAGCCATAGACATACTTAAGGGGATAGCCTCGAAATACGAGGAGCATCACGCGGTGAAGTTCTCCCCCGGGGCCCTGAAGGCGGCCGTCGAGCTCACGGCTCGCTATCTGCCGTCGCGCCAGCTCCCGGACAAGGCGATCGACGCGATGGACGAGACCGGCGCGCGCATCAGGATGGGGGCGAGCGCGAGACCGAAAGAGCTCGTGATGCAGCAGGAGAACATCGACACTCTGCGGGGGAAAAAGGACGCCGCCGTCGCGGCCGGGGATTTCGACTCCGCTGCGCAGTACCGCTCTGCGATCGCGGAAGCCGCGGCAAAGCTCGGCGGCGATCTGGAGAAGTGGCGCGAGACGCATGCCGAAGTCGAACTGGATGTTTCCGAGGACGATGTCGCAGAGACTGTGAGCTCGATGAGCGGGGTTCCTGTCGAGAAGATGAACGCGACCACCGCCGAAAAGCTCGTCGGGATGGAGAAATCGCTCGGCGAAGCGGTCATCGGGCAGGGGGACGCGATAAATGCCATAGCCCGGGCGCTCAGGAGGAGCAGGGCTTTCCTTGCGGACCCCAGGCGACCCATAGGCAGCTTCCTGTTTCTCGGCCCGACGGGCGTGGGCAAGACTCATCTTGCGAAGATGCTGGCGGAGAGGGTCTACGGCGACGGCAAGGCTCTCATCACGCTCGACATGAGCGAATTCCAGGAGAAATATTCGTCCAGCAGGCTTGTCGGCGCGCCGCCCGGATATGTGGGGTACGACGAGGGCGGCCAGCTCACGGAAAAGGTGAGAAGACGTCCCTACAGCGTCGTCCTCTTCGACGAATTCGAGAAGGCGAACGGCGACGTGTGCAACATGCTGCTGCAGATACTCGACGACGGACGCCTCACCGACGGACAGGGCCGCATCATAGATTTCAGGAACACGATAATAATCTGCACCGCGAATCTCGGGTTCGACTTCGCGCGCGAGGGGCACAGCCTGGGGTTCGCGACGGAGACGAGCGAAACAAGCTACGACATCCTCAAGGAAAAGCTGCTTTCCGAGGCGAAGCGCACGTTCCGTCCGGAGCTTCTGAACAGGTTCGACGAAACGGTCGTCTTCCGCAAACTCGAAAAGGCGGACATGTGCGAGATCCTCAAACTCGAACTGGCCAAACTCGAGGAACGCCTCAAGGCGGCCGGCATGTCCATGAGCCTCGACAAGGCGGCGGCCGATTTCCTCGTCGAGAAGGGGACCGACAGTTCGCTCGGCGCCAGGCCGTTGCGGCGCGCAGTGCAGGAGTACGTGGAAGATCCGCTTGCGGACATGATACTGTCCGGCAAGGCGAAGGCAAAGATCAGGGGAAGGCTTGCCAAGGACGGAAAGTCGATAAAGTTCTGAGGAGCGGACGATGCGCGATTTCAGCGATATACTCGGGGAGGTCCGCGGCAAGATAGCCGCGGCATGCAACCGCGCCGGAAGGGATCCGGGCGAGGTGGAGATCGTCGCGGTCACCAAGACCCACGGCGCGGATGCTGTGCGCGAAGCGTGGGAGGCGGGGATTCCGATCGTCGGAGAGAACAAGGTGCAGGAGGCGGCGTGGAAAAAGCCGGCGAGCGTGACTGGTCCGTCATGGCATCTCATAGGCCATCTGCAGTCCAACAAGGTGCGGCACGCGCTGGAGCTTTTCGACTTCATCCATTCGGTCGACTCGGTGAAGCTGGCGGACAGGATCAATGCGATTTCGGACGATGCGGGATTCTCTCCGCACATACTTCTGGAGATAAACGTCTCGGGGGAGAAGTCGAAAAGCGGAATGCGCCCCGAAGATGCCGAAGATGCGGCGAGGCACATAATCGAAGAGTGTCCCCGCATCACGCTCGAAGGCCTGATGACGATGGCGCCGTTCAGCGAGAATCCCGAGGACTCGAGGCCTTGTTTCCGCCGGCTGAGAGAGCTTCGCGACACCCTGGAGCAAAAGCTGGGGGCCGGTCTGCCGCGGCTTTCGATGGGGATGAGCGGCGACTATGAGGTCGCAGTCGAGGAAGGCGCGACGTGGGTCAGGCTCGGGACGGTGCTGTTCGGAGAGCGTCCCAAGATAAGGGCCGTCAGAGCCGTGCCCGGCGATTATGACGGCTGCGCTTTGGCGGGGCTCGATTCTTATTCGGGGGCCGGACCGACGGTTCGCATTCTCGATTGAGGGCGATGTTTCCGGTCGAAGAGAAGATTGGCGACGTAAAACGCGCGCTTGCCGCGAACAGGACTGCGGTTTTGACCGCCCCTCCGGGAAGCGGCAAGACGACTTGCGTTCCTCCGGCGCTTCTCGGCGAGCCGTGGCTGAAAGGAAGGAAGATCGTCATGCTCGAGCCGAGGAGGCTCGCGGCGAGGTCGTGCGCATCGTACATCGCGGCGAAACTTGGCGAAAGCCCCGGCGGAACGGTAGGGTACCAGGTCAGGCTGGAGAGGAAAGTCTCGCGCGAGACGAGGCTTGAGATAGTGACCGAGGGGCTCCTGGCGCAAAGGCTGCTGGCGGATCCGGAGCTTTCGGACACGGCGCTCGTGATATTCGACGAATTCCACGAAAGGTCGCTTGCGTGCGATCTCGCCTTCGCCCTGGCGCTTGACGCGAGGCGCGGGCTGAGGGAGGATCTGAGGCTGCTGGTCATGTCCGCGACGCTCGATGCGGACGAAGTCGCGGCGCATCTCGGCGATGCGGAGACGATCCGCGCCGAAGGCAGGATGTTTCCGGTGGAGACGAGATATCTGGATGGAATGACGATGCCCGGAGCGATAGCGAGGGCGCGGAAAGAGACTGACGGCGACATACTCTGCTTTCTTCCCGGGGAAGGCGAGATCAGGCGGACGATGGAGTCGGTTCCCGACGCGCTTCCGCTTTACGGTGCGCTGCCCAAGGAGGAGCAGGACAGGGTTTTCGCCGACACGGGGGAGCGAAAGACGATCCTTGCGACATCCATCGCGGAGACGTCGTTGACGATTCCCGGAATCACGACCGTCATCGATTGCGGGCTGATGAGAATACCGAAGTTCTCTCCGTCGACCGGGATGTCGGGCCTGGCGACGGTTCCGCTGTCGATGGACCGCGCGGAGCAGAGGCGCGGACGCGCAGGGCGCGTCAGGGCCGGTGTGTGCTACAGGCTCTGGCGCGAAAGCGAAAACTCGGCAAGGCCCGGAAAGATGTCCCCCGAGATACTCGATGCCGATCTCGCCTCCACGGTTCTCGCCAGCGCGTCGTGGGGGGCGCCGAGGCGGACCGATCTGCCCTGGCTGACGCCTCCGCCGGCAGGCTCGTGGGACCAGGCGTGCGGTCTTCTCAAGCTTCTCGGCGCGCTCGATGCGGGAGGAAGGCTGACCGCTAAAGGGGAGCGGCTGGCGAAGATGCCGATGCATCCGAGGCTCGCGAACATGCTTGCGGAGGGAGGCGGCGCGGAGGCGGCTCTTCTTGCCGCAATCATCGAAGAGGGCGTCAAGGGCGGCGAGACGGACATACGCAGGGTGGAGCCGCCGCGCCGCGTGAAGGAACTGGCGAAGAGGTTCGGGAGATTCTCGCGGGAGGGGGCCGCGCTTTCCGAAGGCGCGCTTCTTTCGCTTGCATATCCGGACCGCATCGCCAAGGGGCGCGGCAACGGATCTTTCAGGATGGTCTCGGGAAGGAGCGCGTTTCTCGACCGGTCCGATCCGCTCGCGAAGGCGCCGTTCCTCGTGTGCTGCAGCCTCGACGACAGGATAGGCGACGCGAAGCTCTTTCTGGCGTGCCCCGTGTCGGAAGGCGAGATAGAGGAGCTTTACGGCGACAGGATGGCGGAGGAATCGTTCTGCGCATGGGACCGCCGCACCGACCGTGTCGCGAGCTCGCTGAGACGGAAGCTCGGGGAGATGACGGTAAGCGAGAAGGCTTCTCCGGGAGACGCGGAAGGGGTTCTTGAGGCCATGCTCGAGGGCATAAGGATAAAAGGGGTGAAGAACATGCCCTGCTGGACGAAAGAGTCTCTGAGGCTGAAGTCGCGGATAGCCTTCCTTTCGCGCGCCATGGGCGAAAACGGCGGTTCTCCGTGGCCCGGGATGGATGACGGATCGATTCTTTCGGCGCTTCCCGGGTTCATCGGCGGAATGGCAAAGTGGAAAGATCTCGAACGTCTCGACCTTTTCGGGGTGATGGATTCCATGCTTGCGGAATCGGGGCACGACAGGCGCGAGCTGGACAGGCTCGCGCCGCAGAGGATGGAGCTTCCCAGCGGAAGCTGCATGGCGATACATTACGAAGGCGACGAACCGACGGTCGAGGCGAGGCTTCAGGAGTGCTTCGGCATGATGGCGACGCCGAAGGTCGCAGGGGGGCGGATACCGGTGGTGATGACGCTCCTTTCGCCGGCGCAGCGTCCCGTGCAGGTGACGAAAGACCTCGCAGGCTTCTGGAAAGAGGGATATCCTCTGGTCAGAAAAGACATGCGCGGACGCTATCCGAAACACTACTGGCCGGAGGATCCGTTCACGGCGACGGCGACGTCAAGGGTGCGTCCGCGAGAAGCCTAGGGCGGAGCGCATAACCATAAGGGTAATGGACGCGGGATGCGTGGATTTGGTATAATCCACGCATCATGAAAAAGACAATGATGTTTCTCGCGGCGGCGATTGCGGCTTGCGCCTCTTTCGCCAAGGGCAAGGGCAACGACAAATCCATAAACTGGCCGATGGAGGATTACGTTCTGCAGAACGTGCTCGTCACCCAGCTGGACTGCGGCGCATGGGGGAAGAACACGGACAAGCGCAAGCCTTTCGACGAGAAGAAGCGCGCCAAGTTCATCGCCAAAAAGGGCGATGCGGAGTCCGCAACGATAGACAACAACGCCACCACGACGGAGATCAGGTATCTTTTGCGCTATCACGGCAGGTTCGGAGATTCCGCATCGTTCGAAGCGGCGCTCAAGGGGATAGACTGGCTGCTCGCCGCGCAGCTTCCCAACGGAGGCTGGCCGCAATTCCCGGGGCGCACGAAAGGCTACTGGATCCAGATAACGTTCAACGACAACGCCGAAAGGAACGTCCTCGAGCTGATGCGCGACATCGCCAAGGGAGAGGGCGACTTCGCCGCAGTCGACCAGATCCGCCGCGGGAAATGCGCCAAGGCCCTCGAGAAGGGCATAGAGTGCGTTTTGAAATGTCAGATAAAAGTCGACGGCAAACCGACGGTGTGGTGCCAGCAGCACGACCGCGAAACGCTTTTGCCGACAAACGCGCGGGCCTACGAGCTGGCGTCGTACTGTTCTCAGGAGTCGGCCGGGATAGTCCTCTTTTTCATGACTCTCGACAATCCTTCGCCGGAGATCGTCGCATCGGTGGAGGGCGCGGTCGCGTGGTTCGAGAAGACGAGGCTGCCGGACGGCAAATGGGCCCGCTTCTACGATCTCGAGGCGTGCGAGCCGCTTTTCTGCGATCGCGACGGAATACCGAGAAAGGACATATCGGAAGTCTCGAAGGAGCGTCAGAAAGGCTATTCATGGTTCAACAAGAAAGGCGCGGACGTGATCAAAAAGTACGCGAAATGGAATCATAAGAAGTGACTTTTGCCGCGGGGGCGATTTTATGCGCGATAGCGACCGCGCATGTGCATGATCCTTCCGTCTTCAAGGACAGGGATGGCAGGTATTACATCGTCGGGACGCATCTCGCCAGCGCAGAGAGCGCCAATCTCATAAGCTGGCGGCAGACCGACACGCTGAGAAAGGCGATGCCGCCCGAGACGCTCGCGAAGATACGTTCGTGGAACAAGGATGGCGGCAGGGGCGACGGCATCGGCTACATGTGGGCGCCGGACATCGTCTGGAATGCGAAGATGCGCAAGTACTGCATCTATCTCTCGGCGAACGGCGACGACTGGAAGTCGAACATAGTTCTGCTTGCCGCGGACCGCTTCGCCGGTCCTTACGAATACGTCGGTTCGGTCGTTTACGGCGGCTTTTCGCCGCAGGATTGGACCGAGACCGACGTTCCCGCGGTTCTCGGGACGGCGACGCTTCCCGACAGGTACGTGCGGCACGGCGTCGCGAACAGAGGGTGGGGGCCGGTTTTCCCGAACTGCATAGACCCTTGCGTTTTCTTCGACGCGGCGGGAAGACTTTGGATGACGTACGGATCGTGGTCCGGAGGGATATTCATGCTGAAGCTCGACGCATCAACGGGCCTCAGGGACAAAAGGGTGAACTATCCGCTTTCGCCGCATTCAGATCCGTATTTCGGCAGGAAAATCGCGGGAGGCGCCTATGTCTCAGGGGAGGGCTCTTACATAAAGCGCATAGGCGGATGGTACTGGCTCTTCATGTCCTATGGCGAGCTCAAGGCCAAGGGAGGCTACAACATCAGGGTGTTCCGCTCGAGGCGTCCGGAAGGGCCATACCTCGACAAGGCCGGGCGTACGCCGTTTTACGACAGGTACGTGCAGAATTTCAACGACTGCGCCGGAGTAAGGCTGTTCGGCGCGTACAGATGGGGCGAGACGGGCCCCGGGATGGTCGCGCAGGGGCACAATTCCGCGATAGTCGACAGCGACGGACGCGCCTACATAGTCTATCATACGCGAATGGACACAGGGCATGAGGGGCACTATGTGAGGGTGCATCAGCTGTTCACGACGCGTGAGGGGTGGCTTGTGGCCGCGCCATACCGCACGCGCGGAGAGAGGCTGCCGAAGAGCGGCCTTGACAGGAGGCTCTTTGCGGGGGATTGGGATCTGATGCTGCACAGGCTTGATGTAGACTACGCAAATGGAGGAGGCGCCAGGCCCGTGCGTGTGAAGTTCAATGCGGACGGATCGATTGCCGGAGCCAAGACCGGCAGATGGCGGGTGTCGAAAGGCTCGCCATACGTCACCGTTACGCTTGACGGGGAGGATTCTTTCAGTGGGGTCGCGCTGATAATGGCGATTGACGAAACCGATCTGAAGACGCCGGTCTTCACGGCGCTGGGCGATAAGACCCAGCTCGCATTGTGGGGATCGAAGGTTCCGTAGCCGCCGGAAGACGGCAAAACGAGTGGTGATAATTTATTTTACATTCACGTCCGCAGAACGCGGAAAAAATGATATAATTTAAGCATGTTGACAATGTTTATGGCACTTGCCGCTTCGTGCGGCGCATTCGCCGCGTTGCATTTCGCGGCAAGTTGGGGCATTGGCTGGAGCATCGCTGCGGCCGTTGGGTGCTTCTTGACCATCCAAATAATATTCGGCCGCATGATCCAAAAGCGAATCATGGCCGACATGGAGGCAGTGCAGACGATACTGCTCGAAGGACGGAAGAAAATCGAGGCGAAGATGCAGCGATGGCAGATGAGGCCGCCCGGCAGCATACAGGCCGCGCAGAAGGAGATCGCCGACGACACGGCCGGATTCGTGCGCGAGGCTCTCGCGCAGACAGAGGTCCTCCGCAAGTACAGGCTGTGGGTCCCTCTTATCGAACGTCAGATGGCGACGGCGCAGATGCAGCTAAACTGGATGATCAAGGATTTCAAGCGCGTGGACGAGCTGATGCCCAAGATCATCATGGCGGATCCGAGTCTGGTGGCCATGAAAATCGCGCGGATGCAGATGCTGGAAAAGCCCACGGATGAGATCATGGAGGTCTACCGGAAGGGCGTGAAGCGCCAGCGGTACAACAAGAACGTCCTGCCCGCGGCGGCGGTTTCGTGGATTCTCGTAAAACGCGGCGATGCCGACGGTGCGTTCAAGGTCCTCACCGAGGCTCTCAAGAACAGCGACAACGAGACGCTCAAGAGAAATCACGAGTGTCTTATGAACAACCGCACGGCGCACTTCAACAACAGCGGGCTCGGCGACATGTGGTATCAGCTCTTCCTTGAAGAGCCGAAGATGCATATGCAGAGGCAGCGGTCGGTGTACCGCTGATCAGTCAAGGGGGTGATGAGGCGGATGGCGGCGAAAAAGGCGGTAGTGCTGGCGGCGGGTCTCGGAACGAGGCTCCGTCCGTTCACATGCACCGTCCCGAAGCCACTGCTTCCGGCATGGGGAGAGCCGCTTCTCGCCCGCATTGTCGACATCCTGCGAGGGTGGGGCGTCGAGGATATTGCCGTCAACTGCCACCATCTGCACGGGCAGATCGAGAAATGGTGCGCGGAGAACGGTTGCCGCGCGGTATACGAGCCTGAGATATTGGGGACCGGCGGGGTGCTGAATCCGCTGCGGGAATGGATAGGCGAAGACGATTTCTATCTGGTCAACGCAGACATCGTGCTTGACGGCGTCGAGGAGTGTCCATTCTCCGGCTCGCTTTTCAAGCCGGCGATGGCGCATGCGGAGACGGTCGGCCTCTGTCTGCTGAGCGATGAGGGTCCGCGGACCGTCGAAGCGGAGCCTGGGGCGAAACTGGTCACTAACTGGCGGAGTCCGGATCCGGGATGGGACGGGACGTTCACTTATTGCGGCGTCGCGATGCTCAAGGCGGAAATCCTCCGTTATGTAGAGCCGTCCGGCTTTTCCTCCATCGTCCAGGCCTACGAGAGGGCGATGATGGACGGCAAATTCATCCGGGGCATCGTTCCTCCGGGTCTGCGATGGTCGGACGCAGGGACCGTGGCGAGCTACATCGGGCTCAATACGGCAGGCGGGGAGAATGCGCTTGCGGACCTGCCTCAGATTTCTGCCGCGCTGAAATCCACCGGAGGGCTCGCTCCAGGGGAAAGCGTCGAGTTTCTCGGCGCGCGCGGGAGCGACAGATGCTTCTTCCGCGCGGGCAACAGGATAGCCATAATCTATGACGATTCGGCACGCGGGGAAAACGCCAAATACGCAGGCCACGCGCGATGGCTCAAGGAGAAGGGGATTCCCGTTCCGGAGATGCTTGCGGACCTGCCGGAGATGAAGACTCTCGTGATGGAGTTCGCCGGCGCGACGGATTTGAAGGCGCGCATTTCGCGCAAAGGATCGTCGGCGATAGTCGAGTATGCGCCGGTCGTGGAGGCTCTCGCGAGATTCAACCGGCTGGATGCTTCGGAACTTGATCTCGAGCCGGCGTTCGGGCCGGAAATATGGAAGTGGGAGCGGGATCTCTTCGCCAGGCATTGCCTTTCTGCGCGCTTTCGCCGCGAGATGCCCAAAGAGGTGGAGAAGGAGCTTCTTGAGGTCGCGGCGAGGCTCGATGCCGAGCCGCAGGCTCTGGTCCACAGGGATTTCCAGTCAACGAACGTCCTTTTCAAGAACGGCAGGATAAGCTTCATCGATTTCCAGGGCATGCGTAAGGGGCCGGCGGCATACGATCTCGCGTCGCTGCTGTACGATCCGTACGTGGATCTCTCCGGCAAGGATCGCGCCGCGCTCGCGGAGCTGTATGCGCAGAAGTCCGGCATGCCTGATGTCGCCGCGGCGCTCCCTTTTGCGGCGGTCGAGCGCCTCGTGCAGGCGCTGGGGGCGTACGGAAGGCTCGCCGAGGCCGGCCAGCCGCAGTTCCTCAAGCACGTTCCCGCCGCGCTCGGGAATTTGCTCTCCGCCGCGGATGACGCAGACCTCGATGCGATCGGCGCGCTGGCGGAAGATCTTCTGGCGGAATGCAGACCATGAAAGCGATCCGCACATTCTTGAGCCGCGTCAGGAAAACGGGCAAGAGGCGTCCCGGAACGGTGAAGACCGTCGCCATGGGGCGCGAGCGCGAATTCGAGGCTTGGGACGTCGGGGAAGATACGTACATTTTCGAACTGGGCGTCAGGCGTCACATGGACGAGCACCCCAGCGTCCTCATCGTGCGCAAGGCCGATCTCCGCCGCCGCGCCAAAGGGAGGGTTTTGACGATGACGACGGGCAACCATTCCGTCGCGGCGTTCCCCCTGCTGGACGGAAGGTTCTGGAAACTGTCGACCGTCCCTTCGCAAAAGCGCGGCGAGGTCCTTATGCACTCCATCCTCTGCGCGAATGTCGTGCAGGACAAGATCGAGATTTCCCAGCGGGACGTTCCGCCGAAAAAGCTTTTCGCGACGGACGAGTGGCTTCTCTCCTCGGCCGGCTTCACGCTGTCCGACATAGTGATGGGCGAAAGAAGCGATGCCGCCATCGACTACTACAGGCGGCTCGGGCAGGAATGGCGGGTCAAGCAGCTGGCCTGGCGCGCGACGGACATGCGGGTCGCTTTGGCCGCCTCCAAAAAGCGCATCGCGTCCAAGGTCGTCTACTACCATTCGACCAGAGGCGTCCATTTCCTCTCGTTCGCGGAGTTCTCGCGTTTTGCGGATCTCGCCAAAGAGGACGCCGGCGAATTCACCAAAGCCTTGCGCGAGATGGTAAGCGTGTACGAGGGGAACGTCTATTCGTTCACGCGCCAGCCGAAATATCGCGGGCACCACGAAATAGAGCTCTTCGGCGTGCAGAGGGGCGTCGCGATAGACCGGATCGTCCCGGAGCTGGAGAAGCTCATGGAGAGCATAACGCTCGGACGCATCGACAAGCCGGGCGTCGAGCGCCGCGCCGAAGAGATCCGCAGCCTGTACGAGTCGCTTCTGGCCAGGCCCGAGCTCGCAGACGAAAAGAGCCGCGAGTTCACCGAGCAGCTCTACATGTGCATCACGGGAGAGATATATTCCGTCGTCGGAGAGGGCTCGACGCCGGCTTTCGACGACAGGCGCACGGCGCTCCCGGGCGCGACTTTCGTGGACGGAAGGCCTGTTTTCCATTCCGGCTCCGACGAACGCAGCGAAGTTCTCCTGTCCAATATACGCGGGCTCATGAGCAAGGACGAAAAGGTGGAGTACGCCAACGTCTACGAGCTCAGGGGCGAGGACGACGAAGACATTCCGCTCGGGAAGGGGCGCACGCGCGAAATCGTCTACAAGACGAACCGCAGCCCCGTCGAGTGCAGCAAGATCGAGAAGCGGCTTTCAAGCGCGAAGAAGGGGTATTCAAGTTACATGCTCGCGCGCATAGAGGCGTTCAAGGCGCTTGGGGTGAGCCTCAGCGACTACAAGGTCCTGAGGCGGCGAGGGCAGGCGGGAAGGCGTCCGTTCGACTTTTTCATCCGGGACAGGCTCGAGGGGGAGACGATGGACTCCATCCCGGCCAACTACTTCTGCAGCGCCGACGACGCGGCGTTCGAGGAGAAGGGAGTCGTTCTCGCGCTTGCGCAGCTCATGGGCGACGCCGCGGCGCAGAACATGGCGATGAAGAAGTTCGATCCCGAGACAAAGACCCCGCTCTATGGCGTCGGCAAGGAGATCTATGCGTTCGAATACGACATAATCGCGGGCCGGGTCGTCCCCAAATCCGTCTCGACCTGCTCGGTGAGGGGAAGCTTCGGCTGGCCCGACCTTTCCTTCACCGACGAAAACCTGCATTCCATCGCATCGTTCTACCTTTCGTATTTCGCCCATGCGCTGAAGATATACCAGAAACGCCACAAGGTGACGATGGCGGAGGTCGCCGAGCGGTTCATGGAAGGATTCGAGTACCGTACCCACGCGATGGAGTGGCAGCTTTCGGTGATGCGCGACAAGTTCGAGGAATTCAATCCCGACATCCCGAGCGGATTCGCGTTCATGGACAAGTGGCATTTCGCACTGTGGTCGCTCGAGCGTCAGGAAAGGCGGCTGCCGATACTCCGGCGAATGTTTTTCCAGAAAGTCGACATAGAGGAGAAGAATGAAAACATACGGAATAATCCCGAGCCGGTTCGGGTCTAGCAGATTCCCCGGCAAGCCTCTCGCCATACTTGCGGGCAAGCCTCTGGTGGCATGGGTGGTGGAGGCGGTCGGGAAAGCGAAGAGCCTTGACGAGGTTCTGGTGGCGACCGATGACGAAAGAATCGCCGAAGCGGTCCGCGCATGCGGCGGAAAAGCGGTCATGACGCCATCCTCCCTTCCGTCCGGGACGGACCGCATCGCCTGCGCGGCGCGCGAATTCTGCGCGGCGAATGGCGGAGCCGCCGATTTCGGCGACGACGACATTCTCGTCAACATCCAGGGCGACGAGCCGCTCATCGATCCTGCTCTCGTCGACGGGCTTGCGCTCAAGCTGAGGACGTGCGCGAAGTGGGATATGGCGACGGCCGTCACGCCTGTCAAATCCGCTGCGGACCTTGCGGCGAAATCGGTCGTGAAGGTAGTTGTGGACCGCGACGGCGGAGCTCTATACTTCTCCCGCGCGCAGATTCCGTGCTGCCGCGACGGCGAGCCCGACATCGCCTCGGGGCTTTATGTGCGCCATCTTGGCATATACGCATACCGAGGGGCTTTTCTGAAACGCTACATCGAGGAGAGCCCCTGCGACCTCGAGAAGACCGAGAAGCTCGAACAGCTGAGGGCTCTGTGGATGGGGGCGAAGATCGCCGTCGTCAGGACCGACGACGAAGGCATTGGCGTCGACACTCCGGAGGATGCCGAACGTGTCTCAAGAATCCTCGAGCATCGCTCCGTTTGAGCGCCGCGCCATATTCCGCCGCGCCCTGCTGAATTCACTGCCCGTGATGATGGGCTACACGACGATGGGGCTCGCGGCGGGCGTTCTTCTCGCGGCGAAAGGGGGCGTCGAGTTTGCGCCGCTCTGGTCTCTTGCGATAGCCACAGTCTGCATATCGGGCACCCTCAGCTTTGCTCTCGTGCCGGCGATCGCCGCGCAAGAGCCGTTGGCCGCAGTCGCCTTTCTCACGCTCGGGATAAACTTCCGGTATGCGTTCTACGGTTTTTCCCTTCTGGGAAGATGGAAAGACGTCCCGTTCTTCCGGAAATGGTTTCTCGTCCATTCGCTTTCCGACGAAATCTACGCCCTGGACATCGCGTGCCGGATAAAGGATCCGCTGAAATACGGGACGTACTGTTTATGGAACCATGCGCTCTGCTGGCTATACTGGATAGTCGGGTCGGTCGCAGGCGCCATGGCCGGTGCGGCGCTGCCCGTGCCTTCGAACGGCATAGAGTTCGCCATGGTGGCGTTGTTTCTCGTGATATTGACAGATCAACTGAAAGGATTCTCAAAGAATGCATGAACGCATCGCATATGTCGCCGCAGCGATACTTGTGGGAGCTGCCGTAACGCTGCTGCTGAGGGCTCTTCCGTTCGTTCTTTTTGCGGGAAGGGCGCATTCTCTGCCCCGCGGCGTCGAAAAGTTCGGCGCAATCGTTTCGCCGGTCATAATAGCCTGCCTTGTCGTCTACTCCTATCTTACGCTCAAGCTTGGGGACGGTTCCGCGGCATGGAAGTCGCCATGGCCGTATCTTGCGGGGGCGTTTACGGTGGGGGTTCATCTGTGGAAGAAGAATCCGCTAGCCAGCATTCTCGCGGGAACCGTTCTCTACATGGTTCTCGTCGGCTGCTGCGGATGCTCTTCGATTGAAGCAGAGTACAGGCAGGACAGGGCCCATCCTCTCCTGAGCGTCACGCCGAACGGACTCAAGTTCATGGACGACTACGTGACCCCTTCCGAGGCTGTCGAGCGGCTCGAAAATGCGGGCATACCCAAGTCCGACACGATCTACGTCCTGATCGACGACGAAAACGCCGATCACCGCGCGCTTTGGGTCTTCCGCCAGAACTATCTCTCCCGGGCCGGATATACGAGGTCCGCCTGGGTCACGCCGAGAAGGGCGGAGAGCGGTTCCGCCGAGCAGCTGGATTCCAGGCTCGAAAAGCGGAAAATCCCATTCGCCGGGCGTACGATCAGCAACGATGGACGCAACCGTTCGTGGCATCTCACGGAAGATCCCGACTATGTCGCGCCGGCCGAGAGCATCGACCGCCGCAAGCGCTGAAAACACGGGTTTGGATCGAGTGACGGACCCCATTGACAACCGAACAGGTTTGTGATACACTTTAGACCGAATCTCTTCCGGGGGGAAGGGAGTTCCCGTTGAAGGGAAACCTTGCGACAATGACAAAGGAGACATGTACATGACACGGACCACGACCGCCAACACCAGCCGTCGGCCCGCGAGCGCGATGATTGCGCTGGGCCTGACGCTTACTGCCGCCAACCTCATGGCTAACAGAATCACGGGCTATTCCTTCGAGGCGTACGATTCGCTGATTGAAGCGAGGGTCTCGGCCATAAGTCAGAAGAAGAACCTGTTCGTCCTCTCGGGGGCGCCATGGTGCACGTACTGCAACAAGACGAAGACGTACATCGCGTCGCTCGGCGCGGACTTCAACTCGAAGTTCGTAGTCTACTACGCCGATGTCTCGCAGAACGCGGAGATGTCAGGACGCCTGCCGCAGTACGGAACGTTCGATCCGAGGACCATAGACACGACATACGGATGGAGCGCTTCCGCGAACTCCTACCTCGACAGCTCCGGCTACTCTCCGGGAATGATCGACCGCTGCATTGCCGAGGCGAACAAGCATTCCATCGGCTCGATCACCGGGCTCCGCCTTGAGGGGATGGAAGCCGTCTTCCCCAACTCCTCCGCGGCGCTCGTTGCGAAGGCGGACTTCTCCGACGGCAAGACGATGGTCTTTCCGGCGAGTTCCATAACGTGGTCGGCGACAGGCAGCGCATCCGTCGGATCGGACGGCGTCCTCTCCGTCGGCGCAAACGCCTCTGTCGGCAATGCGATCACCGTCACTGCGAAGTTTCCGAAGGGCATCGCCGTCGGAACGAGCGATTCCGCCGCAAAGGAGATGTCAGTCGTCTCGACGGACTCCGTAAAGTCCATAGACGTCGACCTCTCTGAGGTGAATCTCGCCGACTCGACGGACGTGCGGTTCAAGTGCATCGCGACGTTCGACAACGGAAAGAAGGGCGAGATACCGGCGAGTTCATGGTCAGTGTCGTTTGCGAGGACGCTTCCGTATCCCGACGGCACGCCGCTGAGCGCACTGCAGACGCCGCGTCCGGTCATCGATGCGACTGGAAATCTCGTCTACAGCACGGACTACTACTACGACGACACCTACAATCAGCAGGTGCAGGGTCCGGGATATTCCATCGGCAACCATGTGCTCAACGTCACGGCGAACTGGGGGAGCCTCTCGCACACGAAGGAACTCACGGTGTGGGGTCCGTCCAGAGCATGGATAAGCGAAATGACGCTTCTTACGCCTGCAGGCGCGCTTGCTCCGGGCGAGGTGATTCGTCTTCGCTGTCCCAAACTGTCCTACACGTACGGGGACAAGGTGATCGAGACGGACGATTCGGAGCTCTTCGAGTTCCAGGCGCTCGTCAATGTGGACCTGGGGAATTCGACAGTTCCGGCAACAGGCGACGAC
>JAILJX010000030.1 GCA_024694365.1 Kiritimatiellia bacterium | reverse complement strand
CCGCTCGTCCATATGGAGGAGCATCCATTGGAATCAATGTGAAACGGAGCCGAGAGGCGAAGGGGAGCGAAACCGATGAAACCAGTCCCACACGGAGAGCCGTATGCGGGAAAACTGCACGTACGGTTCGATGAGGGGGCGGGCGTACCCGATAACAAGGGGGCGTCCCGCTCTACTCTACACCCTTTGGTTCCCTCTTTGGTTCCCTTTGGTTCCCGTTTTATATTATACACCTTATGGCAAGTCGCTCGGCATTCGCCAGTCCGCACGCGGTGAAAGCGAGAGTGTGATCTTGGGGCCATCGGGAACGCAGTTGCGTTTGTACTGCGAGTTCCGGAAACGACGGAGAAAAGTCTTCAGCGTCTCGTCGATCGTATCCACCGGATATTTGCCCGCAAATGCGATCTCGGCGAGTTCCCGGATTTTCTCCACAGACGCACCGTTTGCGAGGTAATGGTACAAAAAGAAATCATGCAGCTCATACGGACCGAGCCTGGACTCCGTGTCGTTTGCCGCAGCACCGGGAACAAGCTCAGGGGTAATTGGAGCGTCCGCGATTTCCGAAAGAAGAGAACTCAGCCGCTCTGGCGACGAATCCGCGACTAGACGCAGCGCGGCGAGAACCATTGTCTTTGGTATGGACGCGTTGAGCTGGTACATGCTGATGTGGTCGCCGCCATACGTGTTCCAGCCGAGCGCAATCTCGGAAAGGTCGCCGGTGCCTACAACTATGGCGTTTTCCATGTTGGCGATGTCCATAAGAACCTGCGTACGTTCGCGCGCCTGCGCATTCTCGTAAGCGATATCGAGTTTGTTTTCGCCATGTCCGATCCCGGCAAGGTGCATCCTGCACGACTCGGATATGTCCACGACCCGCACGGTTGCGCCCACTGCTTCGCCCAAGGCCACGGCGCGCTTCTGCGTTTTTCCCGTGGAACCGAGTCCAGGCATCACGACGGCCACGACATCGGTCCTCGGAAGCCTCCGCCTTTCCGCCGCAGACACCGCACCGAGAAGCGCGAGGGCGGAATCCGCGCCGCCGGACACCCCTACGACAAGTCGTTTGGCGCGGGCGCTTGCCATCCTGCGGGCCAATGCGGTTCCCTGTATGTCGAGAACCTTTTGGTGCCAACCGGGTTCGCCGTATTCCAGAAGGAATGGGGCGTCCGGGACATCGTCCGGCGTAGCATCGGGAAGGTCCGCTTTGATATGGATATCCTGAACGGGTATATTCGAAGCCGCGAAAGCGTTTCCGACCGACGACATGCTGCGCCGCCTGTACCGTAACGCTTCGACGTCCACCACCACCGTCGCGACGTGCGGGGAATCCTGGAAGAGTTTGCCTGCAACCGCCAGCCTGCCGTCAACCGATATTACCGGTGCGCCGCCGAACACGGCGTCCGAACTGGATTCGCCCGTGCCGCTTGAGGCCATTGCATAGGCGCATCCAAGACGGGCGCTTTGTCCGCAGACGAGATCGTTGCGCCGGCGAGACTTACCCAGGTAGTCGGTGCTTGAGGAAAGGTTGAAGACGATGTCCACTCCCTGCCGTGCCGCGATGGAACTCGGCGGAACGGGCGTCCAGAGGTCCTCGCATATCTCTACGCAGAACCTGAACCGTCCGGTGTCGAAGACGACGATGGGATCGTCCGAAGGTGCGGGCGTGAACTGACGCCGCTCGTAATATTCCCCATAGTTCGGCAGAGCCCGCTTACGCACAATCCCCGCGACCTCGCCACCGTGGACAACGGCGGCCGCGTTGTACACGGCCGCACCCTCCGCAAGCGGCAGCCCCACGATCGAGACGACCGGAAGGTCGGCCGTCTTCTCGGCAAAGCTCTTAAGCGCCTTTGAAGCGGACGACAGCAGGTCGTCGCGAAAGAACAGGTCGCCGCAAGTATACCCCGTGAGGCAGAGTTCCGGGAAGACCATCCCGGCTATTCCGTCCTTTACGGCCGTCTCCGCCATGCGCACGCATTCGGCGACGTTCGCCTCGGTATCGCCAAGACTCAGCATTGGCGTAGCCGCCGCTATTCTATAGAAACCTTGCATGAAACAACCTTTACATTCACTAGCATCCCATTCGTGACCTGAAGGATGCGATTCAGTGTTGCTTTTCGGGCGGGTACCATGTAGACTACACGGGTGTGAAAAACACCAACCCGAAAGCAACGAAGACAGTATACCCTATTATCTGTCAGATTGTCAATGTCATACCGCACCAGTTCATCGCGGAATCCGCGAAGGAGCACAATGTGGTCAGTCGCACGTTCACCCCGAAGAGCCACGTCGCCGCAATGCTCTACTGCCAGGTGTCGAAGACCGAGTCGCTCAACTCGATCTGCGACGTCGCAGCCGCGAACGAGACGCTCTGGACGTCCATGGGCGTGGCGGTGCCGAGGCGCAACACGCTCTCCAACGCGAACGCGGTCCGCCCGGCCGCGATGGCGAAGGACCTCTACTGGAAGATGCACAACTACCTCACGGGAATCGCCCCGAAGTTCGGACATGGGCCTCACAAGGGATACTGCTTCCGGATCAAGGCCCCGATGTTCGCCGTGGACTCGTCCACGATCAAGCTCACCATGAACAGCTTCGACTGGGCGCGCCACAGGCGCGAGAAGGCCGCCGCAAAGCTCCACCTGACGTTCGACCTCGGGAACAGGCTCCCGTCCTTCGCCATCGTGGAGGATGCAGCGCACCACGATTCCGTGCGCGCGGCCGAGCTCACCGCGCATCTCAAGGCGGGGGACATCGCAGTTGCCGACCGGGCCTACACCGACTTCGGCTTCATGAACGGCCTTGACGCGCGAGGCGTCTGGTTCGTCACCCGGCAGAAGCGCAACATGAAGATGAGGG
>JAILJX010000129.1 GCA_024694365.1 Kiritimatiellia bacterium | reverse complement strand
CAACCTCGACTTCATCGACTTCTCCCCGGCTTCAACCGACATGGACGCGGCCGCAGCCCTCCCCTACGGATATGTCGAGGAGGACGCCCAGAGAATGGGCTTCATGAAGCGTTTTGCGGAGGCGATGGATTTGAACGCGGTAAAATCGCTCGAAGAGGGGCTCAAAGACCGCTTCGGCCCGCTTCCCGCTCCGGCGAAGAGGCTCGCAAAGCTCGCGGCGCTGAAGGTGAAGTGCGCCCAGGCGGGGATAAACCATGTCGACGTAAAGGGGACTCGCGCAGTCTTCTACAGGACAGGCTCGCGCGCCATAGCCTTCGTGAGGGATTTGCACGGGAAGAAACCCGACAGGAAAATCGGCGAAATCGCCGATGCAGTCGCAAAGGTAAGTACCGAACGGTAATATTTGCTGTTGACTTATTCCCGAGAAGTCTGATATAATACCGTTCGGTACTGAAATTATGAGCAATCTTCATGACATATCGTCCATCGGGGCCAAAATCAAGGCAATCCGCAAGTCGCAGGGTGTTTCGCAAGAAACTCTAGCCGGGCTTGCCGGGACGGGACAACGCTACATTTCCGAACTTGAACGCGGCAAGCCTACGGCGCGCATACGCGAGATGCTGAAAGTGCTCGATGCGCTGGGTGCAGGCTTGTACATCGCCGACCGGAAAGAGGTCAAGGAATGGAATCGCTTGACGTCTATCTGAACGAGCGCAAGGCCGGCCGGCTCTATGACGACAACGGTTCGCTCTCGTTTGTCTACGATTGCGCTTATCTCGACTCACGCTCAGCAGAGCCCGTTTCGCACGCCCTCGCACTGCGCCGTGAGCCATACTCGCATGTGGAGGTTGAGCCTATCCTCTCAAATCTTCTGCCGGATGATATCATAAGAACCAGACTCGGCCATATACTGCAGATTCCACGCGAAAATACTTTTGCGTTCCTGAAAGCCATTGGAGGGGACTGCGCCGGCGCGGTTTCGTTCTTTCCTCCGGGCCTGGCGCCTGGTTGCGCCGGCGAGGGGAAATATCGTGAACTTACCGACGCGGAAGCGGGGGTTGTGCTGGACAATCTCGAGAAACGTCCGCTTGATGTGGGCGAGGAAGGCTTTAGGATATCCGGAGCCGGCGCACAGGACAAGTTGGTCGCCTGCGTGAAGGACGGCAAAGTCGTGCTTCCTCTTGACGGTACGCCCTCCACGCATATCATCAAGACGGAGATTCGCGATTACCCCGGAAGCGTGGAAAACGAATGGTTTTCAATGTCGCTCGCCTCTGCCTGCGGACTTTCCGTTGCGCATTCTGAGATAGTCTTGATCGGCGGGAAGCGCAGGTTTGTGTCGACGCGCTATGACAGAATTGCGTCTGAAGGCAGGGTGGTGCGTCTCCACCAAGAGGATTTCTGCCAGATGCTCGGCGTGGATCCGTCCCGCAAATACGAATCTCTTGGCGGGCCGGGAATCGTCGAGTCGTTCCGGCTTTTGAGGGATGTCCATGTTTCCGCCGCGGATCAGCTAGAGTTCATAGACAGGATCATATTCAATTTCCTTGCGGGAAACGGCGATGCCCACGGAAAGAATTTCTCGGTTTTGTACAGGGACGGGGTCGCATCTCTCTCGCCTATGTATGATGTCATGAGCACCGCCGCATATCCCGATGTCGGCAAGCGCATGGCGATGAAGATCGACGATGAATATTCCTTCAAATGGATATCCGAAGGAAAGTTCATGCGAATGGCGGCGAAGCTCGGGATTCCGGGAAAAATGATGCTGCGCGAAATGTCGAAGATGTCAAACCGTGTTCAGCGGGCGGCCCGGCGTACGGCCGATCGCTGCAATCGTTCGTGGCCATCGAAAACATATGAGACCATCTTGGCGGGGATTTTCGGCAGAGTGGATCAAATCGAACATTGAAAGGGGGCGCTATGAAAGACAGAACCGTTGAATCGAAACCGTGGGAGGAGCAGATTGCCGATGCGGCGGCGAGATTTCCCGTCGCGATGCTGCTGACGCTACTCAACACGTTCTTCGTGTGGCTGGCGGTCGATGGCGGTTCCGAAAGCCGCTTCCTCATCCTTGCCGCGTCCGGGCTGGCGATACCGCTCTCCATCGCATCGCGCCTCATAGTCGAGAAGATCACCTGGAAAAGGGGCGTGGCGCATTTCCTCCAGGTCCTGTCGTTCGGTGCGTTCATCGCTCTTTC
>JAILJX010000124.1 GCA_024694365.1 Kiritimatiellia bacterium | reverse complement strand
TGATTATAGCGGCCTTCGGCCGATTTATGCGGCACAGCCGCATCCAAAAACACTTCAACCGACACATGTATAGCCGTTGTATGGTGCGAAGCGGCGAAGCGGTAGCGAGAGCCCAAACGCTCGGAGTTCAATTACAAACCGGAAGTGGATTTTCACTTAACGCAAAATGAATATTGCCACTTCACCCTTTGTTTACTGGGGTGTGGCCGTTTTCATACCCGAAAAATCGGGGAACCTCCAAGCGGGAGGTTAGGGCCGAGCAGGGGCGAGCAGGGTCGGGTAGGATTTGGTATAATATACGCCGTTCGATTCAACGAAAACATACAGGAGGGAAAGCATGAGAACCGGAACAGCGATTCTCGCAGCGGCGCTCGCAGCCGCACTTGCCGCCGGCTGCAGGACCGGCAAGGTGGATATGATGAAGGACGCCGCTGCTGACGGCGACGCGGCCGCGCAGACATGGCTCGGCGAGGCGTACGGATACGGCAAGGAAGGCGTCGAGGTGGACCGCACGGAAGCCGCGAAGTGGCTCAGGATGGCCGCCGAGCAGGACTACGCGCCTGCGATGGCGAATCTCGGGGAGTGCTACAGGATGGGCGAAGGCGTGGATAAAAACACCGCCGAAGCCGTGAAATGGTACAGGCGCGGCGCGGAGCTCGGCGACGCGAAGGCGCAATACTTCCTGGGCGGATCCTACGCAGCGGGGTTCGGAGTCGAGGTGGACCGCAAGGAAGCCGCAAAATGGTGGCGCAAGGCGGCTGCAAACGGCGACCGCCAGGCCTTGGAGACGCTGTACAAGCTGCGGATCCCGCTGAAGGAGCCATCGGCCGAAAAGGCCGACTGATCCGCCTCTAGCATCCCCGCCAGGTTCTCCCGGCGTTTTCCCCGGAAAGGAGGCGCTCTATGAAAACGCCCTTTCTCAGGCAGGAGTCGGGGTCGTCGGGATTCTGCCGCCGCAGCTCTGCAAGCTCCTTGAGTCCATCGGCAAGGGTGAAGCGTCCGAGAGTCTCCTTCAGCGCCGCATTGATCTTCCTGCAGCCGGCGTGAAGCGGACACTTCGGCTTCTGCGGACACGCCTGCGACTCTGAAAGGCATTCGAGAAGCCTGATCGGCCCCTGAAAGGTCTCCATGACGTCCACAATCGAAATCCCGGAAGGCGCCTTCGCCAGCGCGATGCCGCCCTTCACCCCGCGCTTGACGTCGATAAAGCCGGCGCGCTTAAGGGGAACGATCACGGTCGTTATGAATTTCTGCGACATCCCCTGGGCGTCGGCGATGGTGCGTGTGGAGACGAGATCCTGCGATGAGCCGACCTGCAGGAGAATCCTCATCGCAGTCCTCGTCTGGGCGGAAAGCTTCATGTCCGCTCACTCCCCGCAGCTGCCGCAGGCCGAAATCTTGACGGCCCAGCTGCCCGCGTTCCTCACGACCACCGTTCCGTAGCCAGAGCCGCCCATCACGACGCCGCGGAATTTCGCCGTCACCTTCTTCGGACGCGATTCGTCCTCGCCCGTGAAGAAGACGAAAGTGCCCTTGAGGACGCCAGTCCTTTGGTTGCACACTGCCTTGAAAAGTGTGGCTTCGGTGCCCTTCCACTTCCTGCCGTCCACGCTGACGATGTCCATGGAAGGATCGTACAGCAGCGCGCGCCCGGAGATCTCCTCGCCGTAGTCCACGTTCATCAGCGAGAGGTCCATCTCCTCCTCCGCCGCCTCCACGCCCGGGGACAAGGTCGTGGCGACGCTGTAGCCCGTCGAGAACGAATTCTTCCCGGCTGCGATCCACGGCGCGATGTCCGTCGCGTTCAGATATTTGCCGTCTTTGAACCACAGGACGAATCCGAACCCACCCTTGCGCGAATACATGGAAGCCTTGACGGGAACGCAGAAGACCCCGTTCTCGCCGGCAATCGCGCGCGCCGAAAGGTTCACGCTCTTCCCGTCCCCGAGAGTGCCGGAGACCTTCACCTTCCCGTTGGCCCTGACGTTCACGTTGAGCGTTCCGTATCCCCTTGCGAACGGCGAGGCGGAAGAGGCATCGCTCTTGAGCACGATGTTCCACATTCCGGGGGTGAACTGCGTCTTGGGGACCCTGCGGGCGCCGGAGACCGAGTGTCCGACGCCATCGCAGACGACTGTTCCCTCCATGCCGGAGCTGCCGAAAGAGACTGTCGCGACGACGCCGTTCTTCTCCAGCACGACGCCTTCCGCCACATCGGCCGCGTACACGGGCCTGAAACGGGTCTTTTTCCCGCCTATCTTCACAGAGCCGGAGACCTTCACCATGCCGCGCGAATTCCTGCGGCCAAGCCTGAAAGTCGCCTCGCCGGAGATTCCGTCCGCATCCGAAAGCCATCCGTCATACGTGTTCGCGCATGACGTGTCCACTGCTGAGCCGACGGGATCCTCGCAAAGGTCGCACTTACCGTTGAGTATCTGCTCGACAGCCTGAATCTCGAACTCCTGCGCCTCGGAAGCCGTCACCTTGGACGTGCTGTACCACGGAAAATCCACCCGGCCAAGCTCCGATCCGTCCGGACCGTACACGACAAGGACGGCATAGGCGACGCGCTTGTAGGTGAACTCCGAAGAACCGTCCCAGGTCTTCATCGTGAACGACTGCGAATTCGCCGTCGCAATCTCGCCCTGGAGGACGTAGTCGTTTTGGATTATGTCCAGCCCTTCCTCGGGAGCCATTCCGTTTTCGGCCAGATATTCGGGATTCATGTACCAGCACTTGAATCCCCAGCCCTTGCCGAGTTCGGGACGCCAGCTCTTCCACTCCTGTCCCTCGGGGACGTCGTAGCGGTAGGGGAAGTCCATCTCGGCAAGATAGAATCCGCGCTCCTCGACGTACGATTGCCACTTTTCGTTCACGAGCACCGTCTTTTCCAGCGTGTGGCAGAACGGACACCACCAGCCGCCGGTAAGAAGCAGAATGGTGCACTTCCCTTCGGCTTTCGCTTTCGCGAACGCGCTCTCCCTGTCGAGAGTCCATTCCCCCGGCTCCGCGCCCTTGCAGCGCGGCTTGATCAGCGGCTCGCTGACGTCATATTCGAATCCGAACGCGGACATCCCGGCGAGAACGACGAGACAAGCGAGAGTCTTACCTATCGACATTGCACATATTTCCTTTGCATCATACCTTCGCCCCCCTCCCTGCGGACATCGCCTGGGATCGGCAAGGGCGCGTATGATACCAAAAAAGGCCCCGCAATGTCAAGCGGAACACTTGATATTTATATATTGCGCAAAATGTCCGCTTTTATCACGATACGGCTTCTTTAAGCTTCTCTATCGTCTCGCCGTACTGCGGTTTTTCGGAGAGGCCCTGCTTGAGGAACGCATTTATCGCCCCGTTCTTGGCGATAGCCTCGTCGGTTTCGGGATCGGAGCCTTTCTTGTACTCCCCGATCTTGAGAAGAAGCTCGACTTCCGCATACTTGGCCAGAAGCGCCCTCAATTTCGCTGCGGCGGCTTTGTGGTCGTTCGGGATTATCGCACTCTGGCAGCGCGAGACGGAAGAAAGGATGTCTATCGCGGGATAATGGTTCATCTGCGCGAGCTTGCGCGAAAGGATGATGTGTCCGTCGAGGATGGACCTCGTCTCGTCGGCTATGGGCTCTGTCATGTCGTCGCCTTCGACGAGCACGGTGTAGAGCGCCGTGATCGAGCCCTTCGAGGAATTGCCGGCGCGCTCCATGAGCTTCGGCAGCTCGGAGAAGACGCTCGGAGGGAAGCCGCGCCTCGTAGGAGGCTCGCCTGCGGCGAGGCCGATTTCGCGCTGTGCGCGCCCGAAGCGCGTGACGCTGTCCATCAGCAGGAGAACCTTCATCCCCTTGTCGCGGAAGCTCTCGGCGATCGCGGTAGCGACATATGCGGCTTTGAGACGCTCCATCGAGCTGCGGTCTGAAGTGGATATGACGAGAACGGATTTCTTCAGCCCTTCCGGTCCGAGATCCTTCTCGATGAACTCCCTCACTTCGCGTCCGCGCTCGCCTATGAGCGCGAGGACGGTGACCTCGGCCTCGGTGTTGCGGATTATCTGCGCGAGCAGAGTGGATTTGCCTCCGCCGGCAGCCGCGAAAATGCCCATTCTCTGGCCTTCGCCGCAGGTAAGCATGCCGTCCAGAGCCCTCACGCCGAGCGATATGGGCTTTGTTATCATCGTGCGCTCGAGGGGGGAAGGCGGCGGCGCGTACACCGGATAGTAGCCGTCGGGGCGAAGCGGACCTTTGGTGTCGGCGTCCATGGGCCTGCCGAGTCCGTCAAGGACCCTCCCGAGGAGATTCTTCCCGACCGGCACCATCTGCACGCGGCGCGTAGGGATGACCTCCGTCTCGGCGGAGATGCCGATCATCGCCCCGAGGGCCGTAAGCAGCACCGCGTCCTTCGTGAAGCCGACCACTTCGGACTGCACCTCGTAGTTTTCCCAGGGATTCCTGAGAATGCATATCTCCCCGACCTTCACCCCGGGCACCGACGCCTTCACGATCGTGCCGACGACCTGGATGACCTTTCCCTTCACGTCGATTTCCTGCGCATCCTGCACGGCGCGCATCAAGACTTCGGGAATGTAGTCGAGGTAACCCGCCATTTCAGTTTACGCTCCGGGAAAGATGACGCTTTATCGACCGCTCTATCGCAGCGAGCTGGGTGTCTATCGAGGCGTCGGCTACGCCGGCTTCCGTCTCGAGAACGCAGGCGGTGCCTGTAAGGCGCTCGTCTTCGACGACATCCGCGCTCTCTATCGTCGGGTAGCGCGAAAGAAGCTCCTTGAGCCTGTCGCGCACGACGGGGACCATCGCAGGGGAGACCTTGATGATAAGGCGCTTCTGCGTCCGGATCACGGCGTCCATCAGCTTGCGGACGATCTGCACGACGAGCTGCTCGTCGCCGATTTCGTCCACGCACTTTCTGAGAGCCGTCATCACCACGCCGGCCATCTTGCCCTCGACAGACTCCATGAAGGCGACCGAAGAGTCCACAAGCTCGAGCTTCTTGTCGGCGATCTCTGCCTTGCCGTCCGCAATCCCCTTCGCATACCCGCGCTGACGCTCCTCCTCGAACGCGGCCTTGGCGTCTGCGCGGATGCGCTCGGCTTCCGCCTCGGCGGCGGATATGATTTCGTCTGCGGTGCGGACGGTCGCCACGTCCGCAGCCTTCACGAGACGGCGGTCGGAGACGAGCTGGAGATTTTTTTTCTTCACGAGGAGCATAGCTGATACGCCTCCGGGAATTTGAGTTTGAGAATCAGGAGAACCTTGTCCATCGCATCGGGAGAGGCTGCCGGGACGTCTCCCGCGGGAAGCGGAGCGTCCGCAGGCAACCGCAGCCTTAGGCGATGCAGAAGCCCCTCGGGGAGCTTCGACACGAGCGAATAGAGGCTTGCGTAGCCGCTTTTCACGGCCTCCTTGCCCAGATCGGCTCCCGATGCAGAGCAATCCTCGGCCTTGGGTTTGAATCTGGCGAAATAAGGCTGGTACGCGAAGACGTCGGGATAGACGCCTGCGAGCGAAGACTTGAGGGCTTTGACGTCGGCGCCTTTCATCACTCGCCTCAGGGCGCCGGCCAAGTCCAGGGCGCCAAGCCACTTGGCGAGCAGATCGAAGACTTCGGCGTCAAGAAGAAGCAGGCGGCTTGCGTCATCTGCGGGGAAAGAGTGGAAGCACGGCTTTACGTCATGGGCTTCGAGGACATAGCGCTTGAGCCGCACGGAAGCCGTCGGGTCGATGGGCTTTCCGCCGGCGAGATGGGAGGGATGGATGAGCGGAGCGAAGTCCCAGAGGAATACGCTTACCTTGGGCCAAAGCGTCGCGTTCGCGACGAGTTCGCGCGCCTCTGTCATGTCACCCATTTGCGCGCGGCCCCTTTCTGGGATTCAAGATGACGGCGCCAGCGCGAATCGGCCTCGCGAACCTTCCCCAGCGAGCGCAACGCGCGCGACTCCAGCACGGCTCCGGCATGGACGAGCGAGGGAGGGATGTCGGCCGCCATAAGCGCGTCGAGCGCCTCGCGGGCCTCGCCCTCCTCAAGAAGGAGCTCGGCGTACGCGCATGCGGCGACGCCGTCGTGAGGATCGTCCTCGACGAGCGCGGCGCAGAGCTTCCGGGCGCGCATGCGCTGTCCGTGGCGCATGAACATCCAGACCGAAGTAAGCAGGAACTGTCTCTCTTCCCTCTTCATCCGTCATTTCTTCGGGGGCGGGTCGGGGAACACCGTCACCTGTATTTTATCGTATTCAAGACCCTCTATCGCGTTCTTCACAAGCGCCTTTATCGAGGGGACGGCATCGGATATGTCGGCATCCCAGCGCGAGCGCACCATGACAGCGGCGGACGACGGGAGCGTGTTGCGGGCGAACGGGTCGTTCTCGGGGAGGACGACATGCACTCTCGCGTCGACGACGCCGGGAATCCCGGAGATCGTGCGCGAAAGGTCCTGCGCGAGCGCATCCATGAATCGGATCCGCTCCTCCGACGGGGAGGAGATCATGCCGGTCTTCTTGAAGACCTCCGCTATGCCGTTGTACTGGGGCTGGGGCAGGCCGCGCGCCTTGAGGATGTTCACCGCGTCGGCGAACCTCGTCTTCTCGACGGTGACGTTCCATGTACCTTCGTCGCCCGTCTCCTTCGCGCACGGTATGCCGGCCTCGCCAAGCGCCGCCATCACAAGGTTCGCCTGCTGTTCCGCAAGGCCGGAATGGAGCGGAACCAGCTCGTCGCATCCGGCGAGAAGCAGCGCCGCTGCCATAACGGATAAGGTTCGCTTGAAATTCATTGTCTGCCTCCCCGGCACGGGCCGGTCACTGGTTCTTCACAAGGGTCTGTATGGCGTTGGACGATTTGTCCGCCACCTTGGTGACGACTTCCTGCTGAAACGAAAGGTTCATCACCTCGTACTGAAGCTGTATCATCTCGGGCATGGACGGACCGTGCATGCCGCCGAGTTCGGCAAGCGCCTTTATCCGGTGGACTATGGCCTGGTTGTTGGCGTGGGCGCCCTGCCACGTGGCCGCGACCTCGGAGAGGAACGGCACGGTCTGCACGGGCTGCACGCCCTGTGCGCCCAAAGCAGCCTCGAAACGGGCCACGGACGAAGGGTCTGCGGCCTGCACGGCCCCGGCTCCCTGCATTGCGAGGGGGTCGGCGTTCTGCGCGCCGACGGCGCGCACGGCCTCGATAATCATCGATTCTGTCATGTAAGCAAGTCCTTTGCCAATTGCGCCGCAGCTGGGTCTGCGGTCTGTCCGGCGGCAGCCTCCAGAGGAACGCGCGCCTCTTCCGCGCGGTTCATCCGGATAAGCGCCATTCCCTTGAAAGCCTGAAGCATGGCCGAATCGGGGAAGCGCCTTAGCGCTTCGCGGTCGATGTATCCCACCGCGCCGCTGAAGTCGAGCATGCTTATCCTCAATATGGCGTTCGCCACGGCGACGGACGCCTCCGCCGGACGGAACGCCTCGAGCGCTGCGAGTATCTTCGCGGCGGACGAGAACCTGTTCCGTCCGGTTGCCATCAAGGCGACGTTCAACAACTCTCGCGCCTCTTCGGACGTGAGATCGAACATCAGCGGAAGTTGGAGGCGATCGAGTTGAGCGCGTCTCCCATGTTCTTGTTGATGTTGGTCATCGTCGTGAGCGCAAGGTTCCACTGCTGCAGATCGTACTGGAGCTGCTGCAGGTTGGCCTGCACGTCGGGATGGGCCTGATAGTTCTCGAGCGACTCTTTCAGGCGCGCCTCCATCGACGAAGCGGCGTTGAAGAGGGCCGTGTAGACGGAGTCGGTGTGGATGTAGTTGCCGGACGTGATGCTGGACGAGTCGACGCGCGTGAAGTGGGTCTGCAGGCTCATCACTTCAGGTGACGGATACTCGCCGGTCACGGGGGCCAGAGGTTCTGTTGCTGCCATTTTTCGTTTTCCTTTCTTTTGTTTTTGTTGTTGAACGGTCGCCCGTTCGTTTTCTACGGCTCGTCGGCCTCCCGGACGGCCAGCCGCAAAAGTTTCCGCGCGAGGACGTTCGCCTCCCGGAGGCGCTCCGTCTTGGAGTACTCCTCCGGAGAAAGCCCGGCGTCCATCGCATCCGCAATCCTCTTCTCGAGCCCGGCGAGAACCGCGTCGTGGCGACGCAGGGCGTCGCGGCGGTCCGGTCCGGACAGCTCTTTCTCTATTTCCAGAAGCTGGAGGGGTCGTTTCACGGCTTCCATACGATCCGCTCCGTCCCGTTCGTCACTATCACCGCGTCCGCGGTTATCCTCTCTATCGTGAACCCGCCTATCCTGGCCCCCTCCATGACGCGTTCGCCGTCGTTCAGCACGAGGCACGGCACGGGGGAGGAGAGTATTCCGCAGACGGGGAAATCGGGGTCTTTCCTGGCGGCGGGCGCGGGGGCGGGCTTCTTGGCGCCGAACGTCGCCTTCGCGGAGTCCTTCGCGCCGGCCGAGGCGGCGGTATGGGGCGCATTGCCGATTCGCACGGCGCCGTAGACGAGCCTGTCCAGGCGGGGGACGTCTGCATCGAGCGCGCGGAGGGTGCGTTCGAAAGTGGCGCGGTCGGGCGTGACGCCTTTTATCTCCAGGACCCTGTTCGTCGCCGCGACGACGGTCAAGTCGCCGCCGGTAAGCATGTGAAGGAGATCTTCGGCGGCAGTCTTGAAGGATTCGTCGTCGGAAAGGTCCAGCTCCTTCCCGAGCCGCGCCGCGTAAAGCTCGCCTGCGGCCGCGAGACGCTCCGCGCGGGTCTTGAAATTGCCGGTCAGGACGGCCTTGCCGTTGATGTTGGTCTCGGTCAGGCCGTACTTCTCCATGAGACCGCGGCCGGAGGGGGAAGAATCCTCCGCTGCGGCTTCCTCCACGCCGGCACCGTCGCCTTCGCCCTTGCCTGCATTCCTTGAACGCCAATGCCAGTACACGAAAGCCAAGACGGCGAGAAGCGCGATCAGGGCCAGGAGGCAGCCGAAGCATCCGCGCCGGTTTTCGCCATCCTTCTCCTCCTTCTCCGCGGGGGCGGCAGGCGCCTTCCCGGGCTCGGGCGCGGGCGCTTCGGGCTCGCGGTCCTCCGCGTCCGCAGGCTCGGATGCGGCGGGGGCGTCCTCCACAAGGCCTTCCCAGGCGCTGTCTGCGGGGCCGACGGCAAACGCGGTCGAGCCGAACGTCTTGACGTGAAACGGCTTCAGGTGTTCGCGTCCTGCGCCGGGGGACTCCAGCGTGACGCTCTCGGCCTGCGCCTCCAGGCGGAGAGAGCCTTCCGGCAGGGTGGGATCGGCCAGGACGATGTCGCAGTCGTCGGATTTGCCGACCGATATCGGCAACCCCTCCACGAGCGCGATCTCCGCGCCCGCATTCGGTCCCCGGACTATCTTCAGAAGAAAATTCACAGCTTGAGCCTCCCGAGCGGCTGAATGTTGATTTCGGCGCTAAGCTCCTGGAAAGACAGCACCGGCAGTTCGTAGTAGTCCTTCTCGATCATCTTCCGGAAGAAGCGGCGTATGTCGACCGAAACTATGACGACGGGCTTCTGCGGGATCTTGCTCAGATCGCCGACGGTGCGCTTGACGACGGCGAGGATCGAGCGGACGGTCGCAGGGTCCATGGCAAGATAGCTGCCGCCGGAGGTCTGGCGGACGGATTTCCTTATCTTCTCCTCAAGCGACGGATCGAGCAGGTAAGCGGCGACGATGTTCTGTCCGCCGGAGAACTTGTAGCTTATGTAGCGGGAGAGCGCGGTCCGGACGTATTCGACGAGAAGGACGGCATCCTTCTCCTTCTGGCCCCACTCTATGAGAGTCTGCGTGATGCGCTTGAGGTCGCGTATGCAGATTCCCTCCTGGACGAGGCGCTGGAGGACGTCCGTGATCTTCTGCAGGGGAAGGACTCTCTGCACCTCGCGGACAAGCTCGCCCGCCTCCTTCTCCATGTGGTCGAAGAGGAGCCGCGTCTCCTGCAGGGAGAGGAATTCGTGGGCATAGCGCCTGAGGACGCTTGAAAGATGGTAGGTAAGCACTCCGCTCACGTCAAGCGACCTTATGCCGCTTTCGTCGAGGCGGGGCTTGTCCTCCTCCTTGACCCAGCACGTCTCGTGGCCTGCGAGAAACGCCTTGCCGCCTTCGAACGGAATGCCCGTGGCGGAGAGGTTCTCGGGATCTTCGAGCGCGAAAACCCAGCCTTTGCGGAGCGTGCCCTCCGAGACGGGGACCTCGTTCACGAGCAGACGGTACTTTCCGCCCTTCAGCGACTGGTTGAGCGAGAGGTTTATGCCCGGGAAAGGAACGCCGAGATCGTGATAGAGGGCGCGGCGGATGGACATTATCTGGTCGTTCAGCTCGTCGTAGGTAAGCGCCTCGCGGATTTCGGCGTCGATGTCGACGGTGAGCGGCGTGACCATCGAGAAGTCGTCGCCGTCCTTTTTCTTCGGTTTCGGCTTCGTGCCCTCCGAGGGCGCGGCGGCGGAAAGAGGATCCTCGCCTCTCGCCTCCGCCTCGGCGGCGGCCTGGGCCCTGCGCCTGAGCGAAATCCCCACGAGCCCGGTCACGAGGGCGAGGCCGAAGAGCTGGATTTTCGGGAAGCCCGGAATGAGGCCGATCAAAACGAGGAATCCGGCGCCGAGGAGGATGGCCTTGGGCTGGGCGAAGATCTGGTTGACGATCTCCTGTCCGAGAGGCTTGGCCTTCTCGCTGCCGACGCGGGTGACGATGATGCCGGCCGTGATCGAGATTAGAAGCGCGGGGATCTGGCCGACGAGTCCGTCGCCGATGGTGAGGATGCCGAAGCGCTCGACGCACCATCCGGCGTCCTTGTCGAACATAAGCATGCCGATGAGGATTCCGCCGACGATGTTGATGGACGTGATGATGATGCCGGCGATGGCGTCGCCCTTGACGAACTTCATCGCGCCGTCCATGGCGCCGTAGAGCTGGCTCTCCTGTCCGAGTTCGGCGCGGCGGGCCCTGGCGGTGTCGAGATCTATCGCGCCGGCGCGCATGTCGGCGTCGATCGACATCTGCTTTCCGGGCATGGCGTCGAGGGTGAACCTGGCGGCGACTTCGGAGACGCGCTCGGCGCCCTTGGCGATCACGACGAACTGCACGATCGTGATGATGAGGAAGATGACGGCGCCCACGACGGGGTTTCCGCCGACGACGAAGTTTCCGAACGTGTTGATGATCGTACCCGCGGCGTTCTGGTCCTGGGCGCCGTGGAGAAGGATGCACCTTGTCGTGGTCACGTTCAGCGCAAGGCGGAACAGCGTGGTGAACAGCAGCATCGACGGGAACGTCGAGAACGCGAGGGCCCTCGGCAGGTACAGCGAGAGCATGATCAGGATCGTCGAAATGCAGATGTTGGTCGAAATGAGCAAGTCGACGATGAACGAAGGCAGCGGGATTATGAGAAGCCCGATGATGCAAACGAGAAGGAACGCGAGAACCAAGTCGCCGTAGCGGCTCAGCGCGCCCGAAAAATTCGCCAATCTGTTAGTTCCCGCGCCCATCAGGTCTCCAGCAATGCCATGCGATAGTGTTCGAAGAGGTCGGTATCGGCCAGCAGCGCATCGATTTCGTCCGCAGCGAGCGAAGCGGCCTCGGTTCCGCCGTTTCTCAGCGCCGCGAGGGTGTCGCGCGCCGTCTGGTTGAATCCTGCGGACGTCCTCAGGGATGTCGAATTGTCCGCCACGAGCGCCCTCTGTATCTCTCCGCCGACATCGCGTCCCGTGGGGAAAATCTCGTCGAGAGCCTGCGAAACGGTGGTGGAGCCGGGGAGCAGCGGACGCTGCGCCGAGCCTGCCGCGGGGTCTGACATGACCTCGGCGTAATCGGCTTTGCCGATGCCGGTGTCAAACCTTATCGGGTTTGTCGTTCTCGACACGCCAAGACTCATCTTGCTCCTCCGTATTCTGATGTTATGCGCCAAAGATCGGAAAATGCGGCGCTTATGGCCGGCGTCGTCACGTCGCGCGCCGCCAGACGCTCCGCGAACACGGCGCGGCCGGTCTTTTCGCGCCGGCCCGCGCGCACGCGGAAAGCGCGCCTCGCATCCGGATTCGCCTCGCAGAGAATGCCTCTCGCAGTGGCGGGATCGCCTCCGGCGGGGACGGTCATGACAATCGAAAGCGAATCGTCGGCAAACTCGAAGGATAGCGTCGAGCCAGTTTCGAACGACACCGAGGCGACGCCGCGCCCGTTCAGGGCGAAGCCGTCCAATCCGGCGGCGCGGCCGAATTCGCGTATGGGGGCCGATATCCATTCAGGTATCATGCAGCGCCCTCCTCCTCTTCTTCCATCTCCTTCATGACGAGTCCGTCAAGATGCTCCTGGGCCGCGTCCACGAGCTGCTTGCGGTCGGATTCGCGCGCAAAAAGGCGCGGCGAGAGCCGCCTGAAGAGCCTTATGAGTTCGCGCGAGAAATCCATCTGGGCAAGAAGCTTCATGATCCCGCAATCCGTCACGAGCGCGGCGATGCCGCCCGGCGCGACGAACGCCTGCTCGGTGAAGTCAAGAACCCGCCCGGACAGCTGCTGACCGTCCAAAAGGCACTTCTCGCCGAACTGCGAGCCCATCCTGTCCGCGAGAGCGGTCAAATCGTCCAAAACGGTCTGGAGGACGTCGACGCACTGCAGATCGGTGAGGATGCGTCCGAGGGCCTCGGAGGACAGAGACGGCGAGGCGCTTTGCATGTCTATTCCGCAGCTGGCGATGAGAAACTCTATCGATCCCCTCAAACCTTCGGGACCGGAGCTCGCGAGCAGAGAGCGGAAGCACTGCTGCGGCGAAGTGAACCCGACGACCTCGCCTCTGTAGAGGTCTCGCAGGTTCTGCATCTCGCCGGGCGTTCCGGCCCTGGCGTTTATCTCCTGCGCGAGGTTGAGTCCGGCGCGTATCTCCGGACCCTTCGCCTTTTCGAGCTGGGCGCGCGCTTCGCGCACGAGGGCCTTCAGATCGCCTTCCGCGTCTGCGCAGCCCTGCTCGAGGATGTCCAGCATCGCGAACTGGTGGCTGGGATCGGTCGACCCGCGCGAAAGCTCCTTCAACAGGTCCTGCGCGTCAAAAGCCCCGCCCCGGGCCATCGCCTGGCGGGCCATCCGCATCAGCTTGGCGAGGAACTCGGCGTCGGGCATGTCGGGGAAAGTCGCCTGCCACGCCTCTATGGCCTTGAGATAAGCCGTTCTCGGACCCTGCATCTCGCCCATTTTGCGGTCCGAAATCTTCTTCTGCGCCTTCTCCTCGAACTGAAACGAGAGCTCCTCCATCGAATCCATCAGCTCCGAGAGCGGATCGGACTGCACCTGAAACGCAGTGCCGTTGATGGTCCCCGTCTCGGCGGCCTTCGCGCCGGCGGCTTCCGCGCCCTTGCCCGAGGCGAGCTCCATCATCCGGAGCGCGTCCGCGTCCTGCGCATACGTCTGGCGCAGCATCTGAACAGGGTCGAAAGCCATCAGGCGACCCTCCTTCCGCGGTTCATGACGGGCAGCTCGCGCCTGTCGACAGACCCTTCTACCCAAACGACGGACGGGCCGTGGAAATGGAAAATGAGGTTCCTAGGACCCCTCGGCAGGAGGATGTCCATAAGCCGGAGTTTCGGACAGAATCCCGTGGGCCTCGGGCCCTTCCACGCCACGACAGACTCCGGCCTCGCGGACAGCGTCGCGCCGTCCTCCACGACAATGCGCCTGACGCGGCTCTTTGTCGCGAGGACGATCCATTCCGAACCGAACTCAGTCACGGTCACCCCGCCGCGCACGCTCATAGGCACGGCCCTCACGAAAGAGGCGCCGGTGCGCGCACTGGCGGGAGCGACGAGCACCTTCGCGGAAACGGCCGATATGGGGGCCGCGCACGGCAGAAACGTAAGAAAAGGCTTCAGCGCATCGGAGCAGTAGGCGTTGCCCGAAGTCGCGACGAGATCGAGCGCGCACCTGTCGGGAACGCGCCATCCGGTGCGGCGGCGGCGGACGGCCTCTTCGAACGAAGCCGCCGGCTGCGAGCGGCCCATGAGCCACTCACCCGGTCCGACTTCAGCGAAGCCGTTCTCGATTTTCGCCGCCTCTGCCATTTCAGTCGCCTTCCTCCGCGCCGTCCGCCGGATTTTCCGCGGAGCGCATCCGCGCCTCCCGCCTGGACCGCTCGAGCGCGAGCTCGTCGGCCTCCATCTCCTCGAGTATCTCCCATCCGCGGATGTCGTCGTCAAGCCTGTCCCTCTCGCGCTCGCGCTCGACCTTGCGCACGGCCCCGGCATGCTCCAGTTCGGCCTCGCGCCGGCGGTACCTGTCGTCGGCCTTCTCGCTGCGGCGGTCGGACTCCGCATCGCGCTCGAGCTTGCGCAGGCGGCGCTCCCCGTCGGACTCCGCGGCATCGTCCTGCATCATCTCCGCCTCCACGACATCCCTCAGCCTCGCCGCCTGGCTGCGGGCGAGATTCTCCGCGTCGATGTCGACGATGTGGGGGGTGAAGATGAACATCCTCTGCACGGTCTCCTTGCTCACGGACGAGCCGCCGAACAGCCAGCCGATCCAGGGGATGTCCCTGAGATAAGGGATCCCCCATCCGGCATCATGCTCGACATCCCTCAGATAGCCCGCGAGCATTATCGAGTCGTTCTCGAAGACGGCGGTCTGCGTCTGGAGGGTGGAGGTTCTCGTCATCGGCATGGAGTCGACCGTCACGGTCTCGAAGCCGCCGTCGTCAAGCTCCATAGAGAGCCATACGCGGTCGGGCACGTTGGTGATCCCGGAGGGTATGATGCGCGGCTTGATCACGAGATCGGTGCCGGCGGTGACCTCCTCGAGCGTCGCGACCTCGGTGCCGACGACGCGCGCATGGTAGCTTTGCGAATCGCTCATCCTCGCGGCGAGATTGTTCACCGTAAGAAGCGTCGTGCGCGAGATGTTTCTCGCCTTGCCCTTCTGCCTCAGGGCCGTAAGCGAGGCGCCGAGGCGGTAGCTTGAGTGGATGTGGGTCAAGGCGCCGGCGAAGCCCATTCCGGCGAGTTCCGCAGGCTCGAAGATGTTCACGGCGTTCTGCCCTGCGCCGAAGTCGGAATGGCCGTGGGCGGACTGCAGCGCAAGCGAGAGCTGCCAATCGAGCGCGTCGTTCTGGCTCAGCTCCACGACCGTGACCGTTATCTCCACCAGCTTCTGCGGAACGTCGAGCTGGCGTATGAGCTCCCCGTACATGGGAAGGCGAGACTTGACGTCCCTGACTATGACGGCGTTGAGCCTGTTTTCCGCGCGTATCACCGGGCGGAAAGAGTTGACCGGGCCGTTCTCGGGCTTCTCGGCCTTCGGCTTGTCGGCCTTGTCGGCGCCGTCCTTCGCTATGGATTCCACCGACGCGGACAGCGTCGCATCGTGGTTCATTATCTCGTCGAGAATCTGCGCGATCCCCTTTATGGCGACGGTCGACTCGGGGCTGCTGACGCTGAAGCTCACGGTGTCGGCCCAGGTATGCTTCAAGGGGAATATCTTGACCTCTATCTCGTTGAACGAGCGCGCCTCCCTGAGATTGTCGGCCTTGGCGATGGTCTCGGCCACGATTGCCACATAGCGCGGCGGACCGGATATGAGAATCAGCTCGTCGTTGGACGTCGTCCTGATGGGGAAGCGGGCGTCCTCCACCCCAAGCTCGCGGAGCATCGTGCGGACCTCGCCGGCCTTCATGTACTTGAGATCAAGAAGAAGCGTGCGTATCTCGCCGGCCGAGTACAGATAGAGAGCCGCGCCATCGTAGTACCAGGTGAAATTGTGGACCGTCGCCAGCTTTTCCAGGAATTCGCCGGCGGGGACATCCTTGAATTCACCCGAGAACTGACCCGTGACGGAATCGGATATCACTATCGAAAGCCCCTCGGCGACGGCGAAAGCGTTGAGCGCGACGCGCAGATCCATGTTCCGCGCCACGAGCGTGTAAGCAGGCAGCTTCCACGGGATGTCTCCGGCGGCGCCAGCAAGCGCCGCAAAAGCCATCGCAACCGCCATAATCAGCTTTTTGATCATCTCAACTCCTCATGGCCTTATCATCACGCTGGGGAATCGCGGCGCGCCCCCAGATTCCTTCTCTTCCGCACGCGCCCGCCACCAGTCGCACGAATCGAGGAACTTCTCGAAGAATCTTCTCAACGACGGACCGTCCGCCTTCGCGGACGCCTCCTGCCAGAGAAAAGGCTTACCCGACGGCGCGGCCGCAAGCGTCGCCTCTTCCCTCAGCATCCTCCCGACGGCCCAGTCGGCCAACGCGGGCAAGTCGTCCTCGCCGGCGTCAATTTCGCAAACCAACCTTACGGACTCTCCTGACGAGAACGCCTTTATCTCAGCGCCGTCGATGCGGAAAACAAACGACAAAACGTCATCGGGCACCTTGTCTGGATACCCGATAGCCTCTGCCAATCGCGCTAGGAGGTTAATTTGCATTCTTTGGATTTGCTATATTATATCACATTTTGAGTCAGTCTGAGGCCTCGACCCTATAGAAATTGACATTTTCTTCGCGCGGGACCGTCACGGAAAAAGTGCCGTCGCCATTGTCCTTGACGACGACGGTCTCCGGTTCGACGAGCTCGTCGGACGTCCCCTTGAACGGAAGGCTGCCCGCGCCCCTCACCCTGAAGCGGCCCGCGTTGTACATGGTCCACGCCTCAGGCTCGGAGGCGATGTCCAGCGTCACAGTGTCCGCCCCGAACGATATTCCCATAAGTGCGAACATCTCGGGCTCGCTGCCCGTGAGCGACATCGTCGACACGGAAGCTCCGGACGCCGTCTGGGATATGTTGTCGAGCCTCACCGTCGCGACATACACTTTACCGTCGACGCTTATGGTGTAATCGACGGCCTCTGCGGTTGCAGGCAGCCAGAGGCAGATGCGTCCGTACTTGTCGGCATATATGCTGTCCGAGCCGTAGTCATCGCAAATTACCGGTATTTTCGCGTTTGCTGTAAGATTCGTGAACCAGACCGGGACGACGGTATTGCCATCGCCGCCTTTCGGCGACGGGTTCGGCGTCATCAGCAAGGACTCGTTGTTCCCCAGAACGATGCTTCCGCCCGAGACCCTGGCCCCGGTGCCCTCCGTTATGTCCGGAACCGTGGAGCCGCTGAAGAACCAGTCGTACCTGGCGAAACCGCCCATTTCCAGCTCTACCGTGCCGTCCGTGACGGTTATCATATCCAACGCCGGAGTGCCCTTGTTCTGCGCCCCGTAGCCTATGGCCGTGGACTGTCCGTCCCCCTTCGCGCGGAGGCGTCCGCCGTTCACCGTGAGACCCTCGAAAGCGGAGGCCTGTCCGCCGCCGACCCCGCAGGCGTTCTTGCCGCCTATCGCGGTTATGTCGCCGCCTTCGATCGTTATCTTGCCGGCCGTATACTTCAAGCCGCCGGCCGAGCCTATCCCCGCGCCGTAGTTGCCACCTTCGGCGAGGAGCGCTCCGTCACCTTCAAGCGTCAGCGCCGCGGGCGAAACGACTTCGATGGCCGCTGCGTTCCTGCCCCAGCCCGCCACGTGGTTCGTCCCCCCGATGGCAATGACGCATTCGTTCGAGATTATGACGGGCGAACGGCCCGTGCTGACGGTTCCCCTGCCGACGGCCCTCAGGTCGCGGAAGACGACTTCGGCCGCATCGTCCTTGACCGTGATGCATATGTTCGTAGCGACATATCCGCGCTGAGTTCCGATTTCGTTGCCGCTGCCGGTGACTATGAGGTTGGTCGAAGCCGCGTCGAAAGTCCATCCCGTCCCGGTTTCGCTCGCATCGCCGACTATGGTGCAGCCGTTGACCGTCAGCCCCACGGGGTCGACCTTCTCCGACCCGTTGGTCGTCACGTTGAAGCCGTATGCGATCTCGTTTTCGCCGTCGCTCGCGATCACCCACTGCACTTTGTTCGTCTCGGGAAGCCAAAGGTGAATCGTTCCGTTCGCGTCGGAGTATATGCCGTTCGTCCCGTAGTCGGGGGCGTCGATGCGGCGGAATGAAATCGCGGCGTTCGGATTGAAGCCCGGGAGGGGAGAATGCCACGCGCGCCTCGTCAAGTTGGTCATCGCGGGCACCGCATTGGTCGCGGCGAGGAACATGCTGCCGCCCGTGATGAAGTTCTTCATGCCGGTGCCGCCCGCGTCGGGGCTCCCCGACGCCGATACCGTCCCGCCGACTATCGATACGGTCCCTCCCGAAGCGAAAGCGCCGGCGCCGATTCCCGCGCCGGCTCCCGCGCCGGCCGCCTCGACTATTCCGCCCGAAATCGACACCATCGCATTCGAGCCGTTCGCGCCCGAGCCTATGCCCGCGCCCCCCGAGTAGCCGCCGCCCGCAGCCTTGATCCTTCCGCCCGAAATCTGGACAACGGCGCCATCGCCGCTCTTGCCGCCGCCTATGCCTGCTCCGCCGCCGTACTCAAAACTCTCCGCCTCGATTGTCCCGCCCGAAATGACAACCGTGGCGGACCCGATGGAGCCGCCGCCGATTCCCGCGGCGTCTTGCCCTCCGTCCGCCTTGACATTGCCGCCCGATATCGTGACCGTTCCGCAGTGGACGTTGGGGCTCGTGATGGTCACATGCGAGCCGCCGCCTATCCCTGCGGCATGATCGCAGCCCCTGGCATACACGTCGCCTCCCGTTATCGCTATGGCAAGTCCGTTCCCGGTGCAGGCTTCCCCCGCGCCTATCCCGGCCGCATAATCTCCGCCGATCGCTTCAACCTTTCCGCCCGATATCGCTATCACGGCGGAGTTGACGGCGGAATCGCCGCAGCCGATTCCGGCGCCATAGTATCCGCCGGTGGATTTTACCGTGCCGCCCGTTATCCTCACCGTGCCGCAAGATTCATTGTGGCCGCTTCCGATTCCCGCCGAACCCCTCGCGCCCTGCGTATTGAGGACGCCGTCACACTCGCCGATGGTCAGCACCGCCCCCGACGGCACCCTGATTCCGGGCGCGCAGATGCGATCGTTATCGTAGATGTTGTAAAGGCCGTTGGTGCCGAAAAGGGTCATGGCGACCTTGGACGAACCGCAATCGAACACGGTCCTCCCCCTGCAGTTGACTGTAAGGTTGGAGAGGGCGACGGTCGAGTCGGCCGCAACGGCGAAGGACATGTTGGTGTCGGTTCCGGATATGATATAATCCACCTCGCCGGTGAGGGTGATATTTTCGATGTCCGCGTCGGCCGACCACCCCTCGCCGTAGGCCAGCCCCACATTGCGGCCGTTTATCGTGATTCCGCGCCGCCCGTCAACGGCGAGCGTATCGGCGCCGTCGACGTTCGCGTACCAGGGGATTTCGCTCTCGCCGTCGCCGGTCGCGAAGCGGTACTTCCCGTCGGGGAGCCAGAGGTAGAGCTTGCCCTCATCGTCGGTCCGCAGATCGGCGGCGC
This sequence comes from Kiritimatiellia bacterium, assembly GCA_024694365.1. Taxonomy (GTDB): domain Bacteria; phylum Verrucomicrobiota; class Kiritimatiellia; order RFP12; family UBA1067; genus UBA1067. The sequence goes on along the minus strand of JAILJX010000124.1, from coordinate 44,996 downwards.
CGTACGAGGCGAGGCCGATGACGGTCGTTGCGGCGTTCGCCGCGAGCCCTTCGACCGTCACGCACCACACCCGCTCGGTCGCGTTGGAGAGTGCGGGCGACGCGAAACCCGTCGCAAGCTTCACGCTTCCGCCCGTAACGGTGTTGCATCCTACGCACGACAGTGTGCCGCCAATGTCCGAGCTGCCGCTGGACGTGCCGATGTAATCGCCCTTCGCGACCACCGTCCCCCCGGATATGCTCACATTTCCGTTGGTGTAGGCTCCGCCGCCGATTCCCGCGGACCATGCGCCGCCCGTCGCAGTCACGACGCCGCCTGCGACAGTCACATAGCCCGCCCCATTGTAGCCGCCGCCTATTCCGGCTCCGCCGAAACTGCCGGTCGCGACGATCGTGCCGGAGAAGACGGTTATCGCACCGCTCGCTTCGAACGGATCGCGCGCATATCCGCCGCCTATCCCGGCCGCGCCCCATCCGTCGCTCTCGGCGTAGAGTACGCCCTCTGCCCCATCCGCCCGGGATATGCCGAGCGACGAGCCTTCGACGCACCTTACGGCGGGGTAGTCGCCCTTGCCCGTTATAGTGTTGGTGCCCGCGAGGACGAGCGAGAGCGAATGGCCCGCGCAGTCGATTGCGGGGGCTAAGTTATTCGTGAGCGCAAGAGAGTCGATCGTGATCGTCGCGTCGGCCTCGGCCGTGAGAGCGATGCCTCTACCCGAGCCAGAAACGGTGCACTTGGCCGTACCGTCGAAAAAGACGTTCGTGCTGCTCCCCACGGCGGCAAACCGCCAGCCGTCGCCTCCGCCCATCCCGATGTCGACGCCGTCGACGTAAAGCCCGTAGAGATGCGAAGATGTCGCGTAAGTATCGGCGCCATCCACCGTCGCCTGCAAGGGAAGCTGGACTCCGCCGTCGATCACGCCGAAATTGAAGCTTCCGTCCGGAAGCCACAGGTATATGCTGCCGTTTGCGTCCGACTTTATCCCCTTCTTCCCGTAAGTCCCGAGGCCCGTCACTTCGATCGCGGCGTTAGGCGTCAGGTTGGTGACGGTGACGCAGCAGGCGTTTACGAGCCCACCCGCCGCCTTCACCGCAGGATTCATTTCGCCGCTCTTGCGAAACACGCTTCCGCCGCGTATTATGGTCGTCCCCACCCCCGTCGCGGACGAGCCGTTGCCGATCGCGATGTAGGGTCCGCCCGCGACGACCGTTCCGCCGATTATCTCGATCGTCCCGGACGCCGGATTCACCGAGTCGCCTCCGATGCCCGGCGCGAAAGAGCCACCCTCCGCCGTGAGGACGCCGCCCGCGCCGTCGATGACCAGCGAAGAGCCGTCGCCCTTTACGCGGATTCCCGGCGTTCCGCTCTTCCCCTTTCCGGAGAGGAGAGCGTCGCCCGCGAGCGTCAGCTTGAGCTTATGGCCGTTGCAGCATACGGGCGGGAAGGTCGCCGACGAGTCCGTCTCGATCCGGAGGTTGGACACTGTCGCCGAAGCGTCGGCTCCGGCCTTGATGCAGACGTCCTTGTCGCTTCCCGATATGACGCAATCCTTCGTCCCGTCGAGCATGGCCACCCATTGGCCGTAAGACTCGCCGTAAGTGGTGTCGTAGACGTAACTCCACCCCTCGCCGCCGCCGAGGGCGATGTTGACGCCGTCGATCGCGATTCCCCTGAGCTTCGAGCTTTGGGCCGTCGCGTCGGCCCCGTCGACCGTGACGGTGAAAGGATGCTCGCCTTCCGCGTCGACCACGCCGAGGGCATGCCTTCCGTCGGGGAGCCAGAAGTGGAGCTTGCCGTCACCGTCGGTCGTCATGTCCTTCGTGCCGTAGCCGCAGGAAGCATACGCCTTGACGGCGGTATCGGCGGCGAAGCCTTCGACCGTCACGTGCCACACCCTCTCCGTCGCGTTGGAGAACGCAGGGTCCATTCTTCCGTTCATGGGGAGCACGCTTCCGCCAGTCACCCTCGTGGCGCCCGTGGCGCCGGGCCCGAGCAATATGTCGCAGGTGCTGCTGCTCCCCTTGGCGAACACCGTTCCGCCGCTTATCGAAATCGAGTCGATATGGCCGTTATAGCTTGCGCCGAGCCCGGAAGCGCTCGATCCGCCGATCGACGTTACGACTCCACCGGAAACGGCGATCGCACCGCCGTCATTCCCCCCTATGCCGGGATATCCGGCCGCACCATGCGCATGCACCCTGCCGCCCGTTATGGATATGTCGACCTCATCCCCGGGCATAGGGTTCCCGAATCCTATCCCGGGGGAGTTCGTGCCGGCCTTGGCCTCGATGTCTCCGCCGCATATTTCGATCCGGCCGGCATCGTTGCCGAATGACGCGCCTATCCCCGGCGAATTGTGCGCGCCCGCCGCGTAGAGCCGCGCGGAATCGGCCGCGTTCGTTATCGTGAGCTTCGCCCCGTTCGCGACATGCAGGCCCGGGCGGCTCATGTAGTTGTCCCCCTCGGCAGCCAGACTTTCGAACGCATTCGTCCCCGCGAGCTTGAGGACCACCGACTTGCCGAAGCACTCGAACGGCACGATTTGGCTCTCGGCCACGAGCGTCAGGTTGGAGGCGACGACAGTGCAGTCGGCCACCGCCTGGAGAGATATGTTCGTCGCAAGGCCCGACACCGCGCACTCTTTCGTCCCGTCGATGAAAATTGTGCTCTCGGAGCGTCTCCACCCCTCGCCCTTGCCGAACGCGATATCGAGTCCGTCGACCTCGACGCCGACCATGGTCCCCGCCGCGGCGACGGAGGGAGCGGCGCCTGCCGTCGCCTCGAGGGGGTGGAGGCCTTCCGCATCTTCATAGCCGAAGCGGCGGTAGCCGTACGGAAGCCAGATGTACACGTTCCCGGAGGGATCGGCCAAAATCCCCTCGTCGCCGTAGTCGCCGAGTCCGACGAGCCTGATGCTCGCGCCCGGCGCGAGATTCTCCATTATGACGCACCCGACAACCTCGGTTGCGTTGGAGAGGGCGGGATTCGCCATCATGCTGCCCATATTGCAGCTTCCGCCGGTTATGATAACCTTGCCTCCCGAGGCGCCTTCACCCGCACCGATATCGGTTTGGCCGATGGCTCCATACTCGCCGGCAACATCAAGCGTTCCGCCGGTTATCTCGATCTCGCCGCAATCCTTCCCCGGGGCGCCGCCGATTCCGGCCGACCCCGCTCCGCCCGACACCTTCGCAGCCCCCGCCCCCGCGGCGCCGATGACGAGCCTAGCGCCCGCCTCAACGCGGATTCCCGGCGCGCTCGAAGCCGCGTCGGTTGAAGTGTTCGCGAAAACGTTCGTCCCCGCGAGCAAGAGCTCCACTTCGCACGCCCCGCAATCGAAAGGCGCTACGTCCACGGAAGCCGTAACAATGAGGTTGCTCGCGACGACTCTGCAGTCGGCCGCGACAGCAATCCCGATCCCCTCGCCCGTTCCCGAAATGACGTTGTCGGAGCCGGTCAGACGGACGACGTTCGCCACGGAATCGAAGCGCCACCCGCTGCCCGCGAGGTTTGCGACGGGCTCGCCGTTGACGGTCAAACCGAGCTGCGCCCACCTCGCGTAGAGCGTCAAGCCCTCCGTCCAGGGCGAAGCTGCGTATTTCCAAGTCCCGTCGGCCGTGCAGATGCACTCCCCTTCGCCCGAAGGCGTGGTCCACCAGCCGAGAAACGCGAGGCCGAACTTCCTGCGCACAGGCGCGACGGGCATCTTTTCGGCGAAGCCCATGACGACCGTTTCGTCAGGCATGCCATCCTGGCATGAATCGAACATCACGGAAACAGTGTGAAACGCCGACGAAATGCCCGAGAAAGAAGCCGGCTCCCTCGAATTGCTCGAGGTCACGCTCGCCGTCGAATCGGCGTAGAGCGAACCGTCGTCCCCGCGCGAACCGTCCCACGAGCCCGAGCCGCCGAAGCCTCCATACACCGTTTGGCCTGCGTTGTAGCACACTACCTCGCGATCGCCGCCCGAACCGCCCGCGCCGCCCGATACGGCTCCTAAGCCGCCCGCGCCGCCCTGACCCCAGCCTACGGCCCAGCTGTTGTCATTGCCGTCATGTACGGCGATGGCGCCGGAGCCGCCTCCACCGCCTCCGCCGCCACCAGGTCCGCCCGAGCCGATTCCGTACGAAGGGAGGTCGCCGGAGCCGCCTCCACCGCCTCCGCCTCCGCCGCCGACGGTATAGTTGTTGGCCCATCCCGAGCCTGCATCGTTTGCGCTGGAGCCGCTCTTGCCGCCCGTCCCGCCAGAGCTGCCAGATCCGCCAGAAGTCGCCGCGACCGTCACGCTCCCGAGCACATAGACCGAGCCCATCGCAGCGGAATCGGAGCCGGCGCCTCCGCCCGCTCCAGCGTTCCCCGAGGCCCTGTGCGCAGACCAGTAAGTCTGCCTCGAAACGCTATCGCCGCCCGCGCCGCCTGCGCCGCCAGCGCCGCCCGCAGTCCCTATCCCGGCTCCCGCACCGCCTCCGCCCGCGCCGCCAGCGCCGCCCACGCCGGAAACGCTCCATCCTTCGTCTTTGTGATCCTTGTCGAGCGAGGCGTTCCCGCCCGCAGAGCCGTTAGAGCCGGCGCCGGCCGCGCCGCCCTCGGCAATGAGCGACCCTTTACCTGTGACAAAAAGCCTGGAGGACGAAGGAACGCTGATTCCGGCGCCGCCGCCATGATATGAACTTCCGTCGCAGCCCTTGACCGTCAAAGTCGCGCCTTCGGCGATTTCCAGCACGACTGCGGCGTTCTCTGCGATGTTGACGGCGCTTTGCCCGGCCGTCATCGATGCGATCGACATGTCGGCCGACACCTTGTATATTGTGTTATCGGCAAGGGTCGCCCCTGCGTAGCCGGGAAGTTCCTTTACGGCGCAATTGGCGTAAAGCAACCTTGCCGACAGTGCAACCGAGCACGCAGCAACCCCCAAAACGCATTTGGGCAGATTCATTCTCATCTGTTTGTGCTTCTGACTATTTAAAATTCCTTCTCGCTCGACACGGCTTGGACCGGTTGATCCTGCCGCGCCGAAAGCTTGCGCCGACTCCGTCCCCTATTATATCATAATCTGCCGCCTTTGCTCCAGCACGAATCTTGCTTTGCGGCCACACCGAAGCGGCAAAGGCGACGCCGCCCGGGGTTGAGACGGCGCCGCCTTCCCGGCGTGCATGAGCCGGAAATCGCATGCGGAAGCTTCGGCGCTATTGCACTGTCACTGTCACAGGCCAGGATCCGCCGGTTTTGGACAAAACCGCGACGCCGGTTCCCTCGCCCTCGACGACAACGCCGTTGACACGTACGGTGTAACGCTTGAGGCGTCCGTTGAGGACGGCGAAAACCTTGAAAGTTCCGCGGAAAATTCCGGTTTTGGGCGTGTAGTAAAGCCGCATCGCGGGGATGTTTGGCTTTAGTCCGCCCTTCGTATCTATGACGAGCCCCTTGCCGGACTCCTCGTCGACGACAAGAACCGTCTCCTCCGTGCCCTTGATCTTGGTCCATTTCACGCTCGCGGCGCTGTCGAACGACCACTTCCCGGCGCCGGTCGGGTAAACCGCCTCACCATCGGGCAGCAGCGCGGAAAGATCCCAATCCGACTCGGGAAGGCCGGTCGTGTCGCTGAAATCGACATCTACCTCACCGTTGGATGTCCATGCGCCGCCGACAGACTTCTCCTCGATGGTGTAGAGGGAATCTATCGTGCCGCCGAAACCGCCGTCCCCGACCTTCAGGCGAAGAGTCCCCAGATTGCGCACGGTGACATCCGTTTCGATGCATGAGTCATCGGGAACAGTCACGGTCACGGACTTGAACAGATGTTTCTTTCCTGTGCGCAGAACGACATTGCCTGTTATGCGCAGAGTGGATTTCTTGACGTTGACCTTGCTCATGTTCACCTGCGTTACGCCGACCACATCGCCATCGGCGTCATACACGGCTCCATAGAGCTTTGTCTTCGCCGTTTCGGTCCATGCGCCATAGTCGGGATCGTCCGAAGATGTATCATCCGAAGAAGCATCGTCCGAAGACGTATCGACAGCCGACGAACCGTCCGAAGAAGAGTCTTCGCCATCGCCCGAAGAAGCATCGCCGGACGCCGAATCGCCGGAGGAGGAAGACGAAGAGCCGCCTGAGGAAGAAGAAGAACCGCCGCCCGAGGAGGATGCACCATCCGTCCCGAGCAATGCACAAAGGTCGAACGCCGTTGAATCCGCCGTTGCAGACGATGCGAGAGTCACCGACTCGAGAGACGTGCAGCCCAGAAACGCATACGCGGGAAGCGTCGACAGGGATGTAGCCGCGGAAAGATCGGCCGTGACGAGATCGACCGACGATGCGGCGACTCCTTCGACGGCGGAAACGACAGATGCCGGAAGCGTAACGGATGTCGCGCCATCGGTCACGCCGCACCATACGCCGTCGCGGATTATCGCATTCCCGCTCGTTTCGGCTTCGGTTATGAAAGTGTCGTAGACGAACGAGCCGGAAGAACCGCCCATGCCGCCCATATCGCCCATGCCGCCCATGCTGGAATCTCCGCCAAAGCCCCCGGAGGAGCCCCCTCCAAAACCGCCCGGTCCGGCGGCGAAGGCGGAGACGGACAATGCTGACGCTATGCAGAAAACGGAAATCTTTTTCATCTCAATGCTCCTTTCACTTTGTGTAGACGCCATGAAAACCGGCGGATGTGCCTGACGGGGACGATGTCGCCGTCGGCGCGGACGCAGAACAGCCCGGCGCCGAGACGAGCAGGGAGATGGAGCCGGACGGACTCTCCATCGACGGGACTTTCACATATGTCGAAGTCCCTGCGATTTTCAGGTATTTCCCTGCGTAGGTGGACGCGGAAGCGGAAGTTGCGAGATAGTATTTCTGGGTCGTCGAAGAGCTCTTCGGACCAACGGCCATGTTCGTAGCGGAGCCGCACGAGAGGATGATTCCGCCGGTAAGCTTGAACTTGCCCGCATCGTCGAGATCTATTCCCGTTTCGGGATTGGTCGCGGTGAACGCGAGAACAGTGCCGCCGGATATGGAAATCGCTCCGTTGGAGTCGATGGCGTCGTTCCCGGTAGATCCGCAATAGAGCCAGCCGCCCGTGATGGAGAGGTCGCCGCCGGCGTTTATCACATCGTCACAGCAGACGCCTTCGAGAATTCCGCCCGATATGAGCATATCGCCCTTGGACTCGAATCCCTCGCCGCCATCGCATTCGGAATGGAGCCTCAGACGTCCGGAGTGCATCTCGACGCCGGTCTCGGCCTTGACGCATTTGGGGTTGGAATAGTCGACATTGTCCCCGCTTCCCGAGACGACATGCGAAGAGGATACCGTCGTGACGGAGGACGAGGGGTCGTCGGCGGTCGAAGATACCGTACCAAGATTGAGGTAGTACTTGAGCTTCTGCGCGGCGACATAGGTCTTGGCGCCGGATGTCGTGCACTGGATGTCGGGCGAAAAAGACGAGTCGGACGGAGAGACGGAAGATCCGTCAGTGCCGATGGCGAGAGTTCCGTCGACGCTGATGCATTTGCCGGAGGCGCCCGTCGCCGAAAGGTATACAGTGCCGCCGGTGAAGGAGGCGAGTCCGTCCGCGCTGCCCTGCTTGATGCAGCAGGCGGCCACGCGGTCGAGGCAGGAGGTGACGCAGTTGTCGTCTTCGAAAGCGACGAGATATCCCGACACGCCGCCGGAGACGTTTATGTCGACATAGCCGCCCGAGACGGAGAGATCGCCGTCGGCGCCGATTCCGCGTCCCGCTACGCCGGAGGCGGAGATGCGGACGGTTCCGCCCGAGATGTCGACCGAGCCGCACTTCACGGCGTAAGGCTTGGAGGAATCCTGCACGAGATACGTCCCGGCCTTGACGATCGAGGACGAGCTTACCGAGCAGGTGTAATACAGCGTGTCGCCGGCGTCATCCTCGCCCTCGTAGGCCTCGATCAGAACGTCGCCCGATACGGTCGCGTCGAGGACGCCGCCCGTCATCACGAAGGGTCCGTCGGACTTCACGCCCTTCGCTGCGGCGCCCGACATGGAAAGGAGGAGCTGCCCGCCGGAGATGGACGTCGTGCAGCTGTCCTTGTCCATGTTGACTCCGCACGACTTCGGTCCCTTCATGTCTATGGACAGCACTCCGCCCTCCAGACTGAACACGGACTTTTTCGGGCCGGTCACGCCGATATCCTTGTATTCGGTGCAGGAAGATGCGATGGAGAGCTTTCCGCCTCTCTGGAGATAGGACGAACCCACGTACACCCCGTAGCCGTTCTTCTTTTCGGTGAAAGTCATGTTTACGTCATGGAAGCCCGAAGCGACCACGACGGAGCCGGCGGAAAGAACCCCCGTCTTGGCGGCGCCTCCGGAATACGTCGCAGTGCCGTCTCCGCAAAGGACAATCTCTCCCGTGGCGGAAACCGCGCTGGCGCCATCTGCGGAGATCGCGCCGCCGTCCGCCCACACGGCCGCGTCGCCGTCTATGGAGAGCGTTCCCGACATCGACAGCCCTTCTCCCAGAGTCACGCAGCATCCGTCCGCCGCGGAAATCGACACGTCCCCGGAAATCGCACCGGAGAGCACGAAGTTGACCCCCGGCGATGCAGCGGTGTACGAGCCGGCGGACAGCACGATGTTTGTCGTCGGATAGTCTGCGAGAGACGGAACGTCTCCCGCATTCGCGGCGAAGGCCGCCGCGAGCGCAAATGCGGCAATCGGTTTTTTCATGTCATGCACACCTTTCGTTTTTCGTTTGGATTTGGCGGACGCCGGATTTCAACCCGTCGCATCCCTTTGGATGTTACGGTCGAGATTATACATAACGGAAATGACATGAAAGAGCAAAGCGGGATTACAAAAATGTCATCGCCGGAGAGAATCCCCGGCGACGACTCTGAGCCTTGATCGGAAGGCTATGCGTAAAGAGCCGGCTATTCGGCGTCGGCTTCGCGGTCTATGCGTATGGGCACCATGCGGGTGGAGCCAAGGCGGCGGACCTTGAACATCAGCTCCTTCTTGCCTTTGGTCTTGTCGGCAAAATCCTTGGCGCATGTCACAGGCTCTCCGTTCACCTCGAGGATCAGTTCGAGGGGGCGGATGCCGGCGACGGCGGCGAGTCCGCCGCCCTTCACCTTCGCGACCACGACGCCGGGCGAAGCGTTGTTGAACTTGAAGTACTGCCTGACCTCGTGGGTCATGTCGCAGACGGTCATTTCGAGTTCGCGGCTTCTCGTCCTCGGCGCATTGCTGAAGTGGGGCGGGGCGAGGTCGAGCTTGCACACGCCCTCGCGGCGCTTGCCGTCCGAAATCCACGCGACGACGACCTCCGAGCCGACGGCGAAATTCTCGGCCAGCACGCCGTTTATGCCGCCCTCGGCGTTGGGCCACGGGGTAAGCTGTCCGGAATTGGCGACCTCTATGAAGCGCTCGCTGCCGAAGGCGTCGTTCCAGTCGATTGCGCTGAGCATGTCGCGCTCGTTGAGGAGCTTCTGCTCGTCGCCGCCCGGATACTTGACCGAGAGAAGAACATCCCCTTTGAGGATGCCGAGCCTCCTGGCGGGCGAGTTGGGGGCGACCTCTGTCACGAGCGCGGCCCGCTCGGCATCGAAGCTGCGGAAGTAGGAATTGGCTTTCTTCTCGCGCAGCACATCCGCGCCGGCGGTCTGGACTTCGACGCCAAGCCACGGGGTGCGTTTGCGGTCCTCGACGGAGCGCGGGACGTTCTCGGAATCATAGACGGGGCTTTTCACAAGCGCGTACAGTTCAGCGCCTTCGATCGCGTCGTTGCCGTTGTCCATCTTCCCGGCGCGGCGGTCGGAGAGGGTCATGCCTAGGATTCCCGCATCGCTGAACGAAAAGCCTTTTGCGGCCTGGGAGCGGACATTCTCCTCAAGGCCCAGGCCATTGACGCGATCGGCTTCCGTGCGGACGACGTTGCCCTTCGCGCGCTCGAACTTCCATATTTCGGCAACCCCGCTCTTGATGACGATCGAGCCGGCCTTGTTGACTACGGCTGCGACGCGCACGGGCTTTCCGAAGAACTCGATGGCGCGGCGGCTGTCGACCTTTAGGGGCTGGAGGCCGTCCGGGAGACCATCGGCGAACTTGACGACCATTCCGCCGCGGTCGGCGAGGGAGCCGACGAATTCAAGGCGGGCCTTAGAGCCGTCGGGAAGCGTAGCCTCGATGCGCGAAAGACGCGCGGTGGCCTTGGGGTCGAGGGAAACGGGGATGATGGCGAGATCCTCGACGAGAATGACGTAGGTATCGATGTCGTCCTGCTGCTGGGCGGGTTCGTCGCCCATGGAAAAGAGGACGATGGACTGCATCGCTCCGCCTTCCTTGGGTGCGGCCTCGAGCTGGATGTAGGCGGGAAGGATGGACTTCTTCAGCCCCTCCTCGAAAGCCCGCTTGCGCTCGCAGCGGAGAGAGGCGCTCTCGCGCTTCCAGGAGGACGGAGGAGTGAAAATCTCCCCGCCGAGCACGATCTTGGTCTGGAATGCAACGGTCACGGGCTCGCCGTTTTCGTCCAGGACGAGCGTATTGGGCTTGCCGTCGTACACATCGGCGTTCGCCTCGACATGATGGCGGGAGGACGATGCGCCGCTCTTGGACACGGACGAGACCGTCTCGCCGTTTTCGCGCACGATCCAGAAATAGGAAGGATCTGCGGGTTCGCCTTTGCCGGTGAAGTCGAGAGGGACCGCCTTGGTGAAAGGGGCGGAGGTCTTGAGGATCAGCGCGCAGGCCTCGGGGCACGCCTCGCTCTCTACGGCGGAGCGGGTCTCGCCGGCGACGGAGACCTCGATCCTGTCTACGAATTCGGGGTCGATCGCGAGATCCTGCATGACGACTTCGTCGGGAGAGAGGACAAAGCAGGCGAATTCCGCAGGGATGCCGTTCGCGACGCTGACGCCTGCATTGCGCCAATGGTCCTTTCCGCAACACGGGCAAACGTACGGAATGTCGAACTTGGGCTCGAGGCCGTCCGCATTCTTCTTCAGCCAATACCTCACCGTTCCGGCGCTTTTGCCGAAACGCTCCACCCTGGCGTGCTGTTCGGCGGCGAGTTCCTTGGCTGTTTTGGGCTTTGCGGTCTCTTCTCCGGCGACGGAGCCGAGAGCGAGCGCGGCGCAGAAGACGGCCGCAGCTAACTTCGTAGTCATATCAATACTCCTCCTTGTCTGGATCCTGTCTGTAGTTGAGAATGAAATGCTGCTGGGAACCGCGGCGGATGATGTCCACGCCGATCTGCGTGCGTTCGTCGATATGCTCCATGGCGTCGTCGTAGACCGCCTTGAGCTCCGCCACGCTCTTGATCTTCTTTCCGCCCCATTTCAGCACGATGTCGCGCGGTTTGAAGCCGGCGCGGTCCGCATTGCCCTCCCAGGCGACGGAAGATATGAACACGCCTCCGTCCGGAGCCATCTGGGCGAGATCCTTGGTGTCGAAGCGGTTGATGTCCTTGGCGGTGAAGCCCCAGCGCTTGAACTCTATCTCTTTGCCCTCGACGCTGCCCTTTGACTCCGGCGTAACGGAAATCTTCATGGTCTCGCCGTCCCTCACCAGCTCGAATTCCACGGGTTTCGACCAGTCCTTCAGGGCGAGCGCGCGGTTGAGGTCCGGAATGTTCTCGCGGAAGACGGCCGTGGAAGGCTCGCCGTCGATCGATATCACGCGGTCGTTAGACTTGATGCCGGCCTTCCTGGCGGGGCCCTGGGCGTCGGTTCCTGCGACGATGACGCCTGTTTCGGCATCAAAGAAAGTGTCGCGTTCGAAATCTTTCAAGGGCTGCCAGTCTATGCCGAACCATGCCCAATGGGCATTGCCGTGTTCGCGAAGGTTGGGGAGGATATCCGTTATTATAGGCGAAGGGATGGTGAAACCCTGCGCGCCGGCGGTGCTGCCGCGCGTATTGAGGCCGACGACCTCACCATTGGTGTCGACAAGGGGCCCGCCGGAATTGCCGGGAGAGATCGCGGCGTCGGTCTGATACCAGAGGGTGTAGTCGCCGCAATCCTCGAGATACCGGTCGTTGCAGGAGATTATGCCCATCGAGACGGACCGGGCCAGTCCCCAAGGAGCACCCATGGCGAGGACGACCTCGCCGACGTCGAGTTTGCGCGAAGAGAGCTTGGCGGCCGGGAACTTCTTCCCTCCGGGCGCGACAAGCTTCAGCAGGGCGACGTCAAGATCCTTGTCCTTGCCGATGAGCGTCGCATCGTACATCTCGCCGTCGGAAAGCTGGCAGCGTATCCTTGAAGCGCGGTCCACGACATGGTGGTTTGTGAGCAGCTCGCCATCTTCGGTGATGATGACGCCGGAGCCGGAAGCCTGCATCTTCTCGAGTTTGCCGGCGCTGGTCCCCTCCGTTATGACACGGATGAAGACAAGCGACGGGAACACGGATTCCTTCGATTCCGATACCGTTTCGCGGAAATCAGGACCCTGAACCAAGCAACCGGCGCACGCGAGAAGCGCCGCCCCCCCGAGCAACAATTTCTTCATAGGGGGCGTATTATAGCATATTCCGCCCTGCGACGCAACGAGCGGCCCGTGGCGAGATATGGTATAATATCGGACAATGAACAGACATCTTCCGTTTCCCGTCATTTTCGAGGACCGCGACATCATCGTCATCGACAAGCCGGCCGGGCTTCTTACGACAAACACGCGCCTTTGGGGACGCCGCGCCCGCGAAGAGCAGGCGACGGCCGAGAACATCCTTACGAACCATGTCAGGAAAGGCCAGTCCAAGTCGTCGAAAAAGGTCTGGCTCGTGCATCGCCTGGACAGGGAGACGAGCGGAGTCATGATGTTCGCAAAATCGCCTGAAGTCGCGGAATACTTCCGGTCTAACTGGGCACGGCTCACGGAAAAGACATATCTCGCGCGCGTAAGGGGCAAGATGGAGGCGGAAAGCGGCGCATACGAATCGTATCTGAAGGAGGATTCCGACGGATACAGGGTAAGGTCGGTTCCGAAAAGCGCCAAAGACGCGAAATACGCGAAAACCGAGTGGCGGGTTCTCTCTGCGGGACGCGACTTTTCGCTGGTGGAGATCAAGCTTCACACGGGGCGCAAGAACCAGATAAGGGTGCATTTCGCTGAAGCGGGCCATCCCGTCGAAGGGGATGAAAAATACGGCGGCGCCAAATCGCGCCGCCTCATGCTCCACTCGCTGGAGCTGAAGATCAACTCCCCGCGATGGGCAAAGCCCTTTCGCTCGGAAATCACCTGGACTTGAGTTCGACCCTCTTGGTCTCGCCGCCTTCTCGCGTGATGACGAGAGCGCCCTTCCCCGGCTTGTCCTTGCGGCTTCTGACGATCGCCTGGGCCTTGCCTGCGAAAGCCCGCATCGAATCGCCTTTCATGGACTCGTGATCGGTCGGGTCGCCGTTGCACACTCCGACGAGATCGAAAGGCCCTTCGACCTTGAAGGTGAAGCGGTCTTTTCCCGTCGGCACGACACGTCCCTTCGCGTCGAGAGTGTCGATTTCGACATAGGAGAGGTCGTGTCCGTCGGCCGAGACGGTCGCGCGGTCTGCCTTGGCGCGGAACGTGGAGACGGGTCCGGTCGTCTCGACAGCATCTCGCGCCCACTCCTTGCCGTCCTTGTAGGCGACAACTTCGAGTTTTCCGGGCTCGTAGACGACATCCATCCATGTCAGGCGGAATCTTTCGCGCATATCGCCGTTGAGATCCTTGCCCGTCAAAGAAGCCTTGGCTTTCTTCACGCGCTTGCCGAGCGACTTTCCGTTCAGGAAAAGCTCGGCGGAATCGCCTGAAGTATAGACGAAAACGGGGGTTTTCCTGCCGTCGCGCAGACCCTGCCAATTCCAATGGGGCAGGATGTGGGCCATGGGGACGTCCGGAAGCCACTGCGACTGATAGAGCCAGGCGCGATCCTTGCGGAAGCCGCAAAGATCCACGATTCCGAAGTAGCTGCTCCTTGAAGGTGTGCCCTGCTTCTTGATTTCCTCCAGTTCCGCCTCGAGACGCTTGATCTCGGCTTCGGGGAGACCGCGGAAGTCGTTCGCCGGCTTGCGGCCGAGATTCCATGGGGTAGGCTCGCCGAGGTAGTCGAACCCGGTCCACACAAATTCGCCGGCGACCTCGGGGTAATCCTCCTGCGCGGCGAACTCCACGTCCGGCGCGTATGCCCAGCCGGGGGCGTAGATTCCATAGTCGGAGACCTGGCAGACGGCGAGGTTGTCGCAGAAGTTGCGTCGCCAGAAAGGAGCGAAGTCCCCATCGTCTGCGGGGAAGGAATAGAAGCCGCGCGTAGAGACGCAGGACGAAGATTCGGAAGAGAAGAACGGATGCCCCTTGTGGTTCTTGAGGAACGCGCCGTAGTCGTTCGGCTTGTAGTTGAAGCCGTGGATGTCGAGTTCCTTGCCGAAGGCGTTGTCCGCCGCGCGCACGTCATTGCAGCCGCACGTGACGAGACGGGCCGGATCATGGGATTTGACGGCCTGGACCAGGTCTTTCGCCCTCGCGGCGCCCTCGGCGCCCTGTCCCTGCTCGGCGATTTCGTTGCCGATCGACCAGGCTATGACGCAGGGATGGTTCCTGTCGCGCCGCACCCAGTTGGCGACGTCTTTGTAGCGCCAGTCATCCCAGAAAAGATTGTATCCGTTCTGCTTGCCCTCCTTCAGCGACTTCCAGCAGTCGAAAAGTTCGTCGAGAACGAGGATTCCGCGCCTGTCGCAGATGTCGAGAAGCTCGGGAGCCGGAGGGTTGTGGCTCGTGCGGATCGCGTTGACGCCGAAAGACTCCAGAATCTCGACCTGACGCTCGATGGCACGCTTGTGGACGGCGGCGCCGAGAGGGCCCTGGTCATGATGCTGGCAGACGCCGTTAAGCTTCACGCGACGCCCGTTGAGGTGGAATCCGTCGGCCTTCCACTCGACCGTCCTCACGCCGAAGCGCTCGGCATGGGTGTCTAGGAGCTTCTTGCCGTTCTTGCCGAAGAGTTTGACGCCAAGACGCAGTCTGGAGGGATCGGAGACGTCCCAAAGGGGAACCGGTCCCTTGAGCCTGCATGTGAACGACTCCTTGACGCAGGCGCCGGCGGGGACCTTGATGCCCTTCCTGGAGAATTCGCCGTATCTCTTGGCGCCCTCCCCGGCTCCTTCTATCTCGCCGGAGACGGCGACCGTATCATCCTTGGCGGAATCGTTCTTGATCTCCACTTCGACTGTCACCGTGGCGGACTGAGAGGTTGCGCTTCTGGGCTTGAGACTGATCCCCTTCACGTCGGACGAGGAGACGGACACGCCCCAATGTTCAAAATGGACGGGATCGGAAGTCGACAGCCAGACGTGGCGGTAGATTCCTGCGCCGGGATACCAGCGCGTGGAGTTGGTCTTGTTTTCCACGCGTACGGCGAAGAGATTCTTCTCGCCATACTTGACGAAAGGCGTGATGTCGATGCGGAATGAGCTGTAGCCATACTTCCACTCGCCCGCCTTCTCGCCGTTTACATAGACGTCGGGCGTCATCATCGCGCCGTCGAAGTCCAGGAAAAGGCGCTTTCCCTTGGCGGAGGCGGGTATGGAGAACGTTTTCCTGTACCATCCGACGGCATTCCACGGGAGCGATCCCGTCTGGTTCGGCTCGGACATGATGAAGGGCGATTCGACGCCCCAATCGTGAGGCAGGTCGAGAAGCCTCCACTTCGAATCGTCAAAGCCGGGTTTTGCGGCATCGGACGGCTCGGCGGCCGCAAGACAGTCGGCAAACTTGCCGAATTTGCCGAATCGCCAGTCTGCATCGAACGATGCGCGCTGTCCGGCCAGTGCATTGCAGGCGAACGCGGCGCAGAGCGCGGCGGCGGTAATGCGTTTCATCATGCTGATTTCTCCCTTCCCTTGTGTATGCATCCGTAACATGACGGGTATTATACCAAAAATCCGCGCATCGCGCGCGCACGCCGTTTCCCGGCCCCACGCCTCCTTTTGCGCGACTGCCGGCAATTTGGTATAATAGAGCCATGAAGAAATTGCGCCACCTCATATTTGCCGCCGTTTTCGCCGCGTCGATCGCGGCGCACGCAAAACCGAACGTAATATTCATCCTGGCGGACGACCTCGGCTATGGAGACACCGGATTTTCGTTCCAGAACCGCAGGCCCGCAGCCGAAGCGCGCATACAGACGCCGAATCTGGACCGCCTGGCGTCAGAAGGCGTCGTGCTGACAGACCATTACTGCGCCGCTCCGGTCTGTGCGCCGTCGCGGGCGTCGATCATGACCGGAAGGCTGCAGGGGCGCTGCTCGGTCAAGAACAACATGTTCGACCATCCGATAACGGAAAAGGACACGCTGGGAACGCTCATGTCAGGCGCAGGATACCGCACGATGGCGATCGGCAAATGGGGCATCGGAGGGGGAGGCGAGAGCGGAACGCCCGTATCGGCCCATCCGCTGGACAAGGGATTCGGCTCGTTCTACGGCTTCATGGACCATATGGCCGGCCACACATACTACCATTACGACGGATTCATCCGCGGGGCGTACATGGGCATATGGGACGGACGCGAAAAGGCGACCGACGGCGCCAAGGGCATATACTCGACGGATCTTTTCACCGCCCGGGCCAAGAAAGAGATATCGCAGGCCGTGAGAGAGCATCCGGGAGAGCCTTTCTTCCTGTATATGGCGGTGAATGCCGTGCACGGGTCGGGTCAGAGCGATTCGACACTCGTAAACAGGCATCCTCTCCACGTGCCGGGGAGGCCTTATCCCGAAGAAGGTCTTTCCTGGCCTCTCAAGCCCGAGCCGCCGGAAGACAGAAACACGTGGATCGATCCAAGATGCCGCGATTTCGCAAACGAAAACATGCAGCGCTACGCGACGGCCATAGCGAGGCTCGACGACGCAATCGGGGATTTGACGGCACATCTGGAAAAGCTCGGCGTGGCCGGCGACACCATAATAATTTTCACAAGCGACAACGGACCCGCAGACGAATACGGGGCGGACACGAGGTTCTTCCGGTCGGCAGGGCCCTTCGACGGACTCAAAAGAGACGTATACGAAGGAGGCATGCGCGTCCCGGCATTCGTCTGGCGCAAGGGAGGTTTCGACGTCAAGGAAGACGGCTCGCCGTCCATATCGACGGACTGGATGGCAACCCTGGCGGAGCTTGCCGGAACGGAAAAACCGGAATCGTGCGACGGCGTTTCGCTGCTTCCCCGGTGGACGGGCGGCAAGGGGGAGAAATCGCGCATAGAGACCGTCTACTGCGGCGGACGCAGCCAGGAGAAAGACTTCGCGGAATTCGCGGCCCGCAAGCGCGACCTGGTGCGCGGCGAGCAGCGGATGAGGCGCGACGGCGATATCGTGATGCTGCAGGCAGGCGGCGCGGACAAGCCGTGGCGCCGGTACAACGTCAAGGAAGACCCCCATCAAGACAGGGACCTGGACGAACAGGTCACACCGGGCCATTCCGCCGGTCCGTCGCCCGCGCCATAAGCGACAGGGCCGTAGGCACGGCGAAGACAAGAGCAAAAACGACGGCGCCGATCGCTCCCTCGGCGACGATTCTCGCAGGCAGGACGAACCAGTGGGGCAGCCCGGGCCAATTGCCCGTGGCGAAGGTGAACAGCCAGCCGGCGAGAGCACCCAGGGGGAGCCCGGCAAGAATCCCGGCCAAGGCCGTCTTCAGCGCGCTTCCGGCAAGCTTCCCGGCGAGCTGCAGACGCGTCGCGCCCACAGCATGGAGCGTGGCGAACTCGCAACGCCGTGCGTCCGCCTCGGCCACGAGCATGGCTACAAATCCAATCGCAAGAATCGCAAGAAACACGAAGGGAACCCGCGCAGCCTGGCCGATGACGTCATTGCCGTGGGCGAGGGTTCCGTCGGCGATCTCGTCTCGTGCATGCAGACGCACGGTGCAGTTCCCGGGATTTCCGAGACGCTTGGCGATTTCCGCCTCGATCATGCGACCGGCGCCAAACACTCCGTGCTTCTCGAGGAAGAGCGGCTCGTACTCCACCCAAAGGTGGGTCATCGGCGCGGACATGGAAGGCTCCGTGACATAGGTACGAGGATCGATGCAGCCCATCGTGTCGAACGAGCAGAAGACGGGGCCGTCGGTCATGACCGGAGAGCCGCCGAGCCCCCTTACCAGACCGCGGCTCGTGACCATATGCCAATTGAGATCGACGACACCGGCGATGGGGAATGAAAGTTCCTCCGCCGCAGACCCGCGCCTGGAGAATGAGGCGACCTTCAGCGCGTCTCCCTTGTGGAGGTTGCGGTCGCGCGACATCATCTCGGTTATGACGACCGCATTCCCCCCGGACAGGGCTTTCGAGGCGCTGCCGAAATCGCCTTCGATGAAATTGAACTCCGGCAGCCATTCCGCGGCAAGAAAAAGTGCGTTTCTGTACATCGCACCGCCGCCGCGCCCTCCGCGGGCATGGGCGCCTCCGCGTCCGCCCGCAGGCCCCTCCATCTCCTGCAGGGGGAGCACCGGCAACTGACGGGGGACGAGTTCACTGATCCGTTTCACGCCTTCGACATCCCTGAGCTTCTCCACATCGAAACTGGAGGCGCCGCCAGGAAGAAGGGAAACGATCGCGTCTGGCCACTCGGGAGAGGGGACGAATGCACGCATCAGCGAAGCGCCCCAAACCTCAACCGCGACAAAAGCCGCAAAGCCGCAGGCGAACGTCACCGCCATGCCGTGCCGCCAGCGGCGCGGACGGGCCGCCAGAGCATCGGCCGGGCGGACCTTCAGAGCCGGGCGCAACGCGAAGGCGACCGCCGTCAGCGAGATGAAAGGGAGCGCAATCAACGTGGCGAAAATGCGGGAGAAGTCCACCGCCATCCCGGACGGGAAGGCGGCATGATCTGCGGCGACATATGCAGCGAGCGAAGCAAGAGCCGCAAATACGCCAAGAAACCAACCGACGGCGGAGGCGAACAGCGCCTCGAGAGCCACATAACCCACGACTCCGCCGCGCGTCAGCCCCACCGTCCGCATGACAGCGAGGGGGCGTCTGTTGGACTCCACGGAAAGGAGAAGCGAATTGACGAGAAGCGACAAAGCCGTGAGAATCGCCGCTGCGATGAGAAGAGGAGTGGCATAATCCATCCTGCGCTGCTCATCGGACTTGAAAGCGCCGACGACGGCAGGCGTCTCCGGCGTGAGAAGCCCTTCCACCCCTTCGGGCACCGTCCGCCAAAATGCAACGCTGACCGTTTTCTCGCCCTTCAGGGATTCCATGGCCGGGGCGTTTGCGAAAACATACGGGAATTCCCGCGGGAGACGTCCGCCGTCAAGATAGCCGACAACCTTGGCGGTCATCGTTCCGCAGTCGCCGACAAACTTGAGCGGTGCGCCGAGTTCCGGGCACTCCTTGCCAAAGCGCCGCATGGAATTCCTGACACATACGACCTCGGGCTCGGAAGAAGATGGATCGACCCAGCGCCCCTCGGCGAGTTCGACATTGCCGTATGGATTGCCGGCGGGGGCGTTTGCGACGACGGCAACCATCGGCGGACCTTGGAGAACGCGTCCGCCGGGGCGGAAATCGACGGTCGTCCTTACAGTCTCAAGGACAAGATCGGCGCCCGGCCCGCCGCCTGTTTTCCATGCGGACCACGGGACGCAAGCGGCTTTTGCAGCCGCCGGCGCCTGGGCATTGTTGGTCTCGACAAGCGAGGTCGTGAAAACCATCGTCCCGACGGCAACGGCGATCCCTGCGACGGCGCAGGCAAATCTGGCTTTGCCGCGCTTGAGTCCCCGCAGCATGAGACGGAACATCATCGGCAAATCTCCAGATACAACCTTGAAACGGCTTCAGGATCCCCGTCCGTGGGACGCGACGCCGCTATCGCTCCATCTTTCAGGAAACACACACGGGTCGCGGCGGCCGCGACCACAGGATCGTGCGTGACGACAAGTATGGAACTTTTCTCCGCACCGTTAAGCTCCCTGAGCAAATCGCATATCGAACGGGCGGACCTTGTGTCCAGATTTCCGGTAGGCTCGTCGGCCAGGACGATCTCCGGCCTGGAGTACAGCGCGCGGGCTATGGCCACCCGCTGCCGCTCGCCACCGGACAGCTCCTGCGGATAATTCCCCTCCTTTCCCGAAAGACCGAGCTTTACGGAAAGATCGGCCAGGCGATCCCGGTCCGGACGGACGCGATCGAGTTTTGCGGGCAAGGCTATGTTTTCCGCGACGGTGGCGGAATCCAAAAGATTGAACGCCTGGAAGACCACGCCTACATGCCGGCGGCGGAATCTGGCCGCCGCGCCGTCGCCCATGGCGGAAACATCTTTCCCTCCGACAAGAATGCGCCCCGAGTCCGCAGAAAGCAGCCCGGCGGCAAGATGGAGAAACGTCGACTTGCCGCTTCCGCTCGGCCCCATGAGGGCGACAAACTCGCCCGGCATCATCTCAAGGGCAAAATCCTTCAGAACCTGCCTGTCGCCATAGCTTTTGGATACGCCCGAAGCTTCCAACGCATTCATTCGAATCCCCTCACGAAGCCCAGTCGGCATTGTACTGGGCCTGCTTGGCCGTATTGCCGGCCGGATCCAGGACGCCGACAAACTTGACCGAGAATCCGCCGTTGCCCTGACCGTTGCCCATCTGAAAAACGAGAAGATAATTCCTGTAGTGCTTCTTGTCCAGCGTCATGCAGCGAGGCATGTTTTCAAAGAACCTGGTGTTCGCCTCGCAGTCCCGGCCGAGGCCGACCACAACCAGCCGCTTGCATATCCCTTTGGCGAAATACGTCTCCGGATTTGACGCGTCAAGCCCATCCACATTGTAGGTCGAGGCGTAATCCAGGCCCAGATCGCGATATACCGATTCGCATTTGGACGGATCGAGCACGGCCACGGCCATGCCGTTGGTCAGGACGACAGGATAGCATGCGCTCAAATCCGGACGGTGGCCGGGTCCGCCGCCTGTCGAGTGAAGACCGTATTGCGTATACCAGACGCTCGAGTTCCATCCCAAATTCTTGGCTTGGGCGTTGGAGTAATTGTGGTAGGAGACGATGCTCACGCCGGCATCCCTCAAAGCATCGACCTCCTTCGCCGTGAGATGGTACATGCCGAGTTTCGACGCAAATGCGTCAAGCCCGACATTGCTCTCGTGGGCTTCGGGAATGCCGGAGACGCTCCCTGTGGTCACGCCGGCGGCGTTCTCGACAACAGCCGTCAATTTTATCCCGCAATATATGCCGGGGATCGTGCCGCCCGCCCCGTCATACCATCCGGAGGCCGGAGCCCACACATACGTCCCTTCGGTGCCTGCAGGGGCGCTCTGGCCATCGACATCGATGAGAGCCTCGGCGTAGGCGAACATCCCCTTCTGCGTGTCTCCGTCGATCCTTGCGATTTCGGTGTTGATCGTACGCGTTATGTTTTTTATGTTGGCGACGTTCGCCTTGCGGGACGAGTCTTTGCTGACATCGGCAAACTTGCCTATCGCTATTACGGCGATTATCGCAATAACGGCGATCACCAGTATGAGTTCTATGAGCGTGAATCCCGATTTGATCGATTTCATCATTCTGCTTTCCTTTTTCCTTGTTTCAGACAACCCCCCGGCCTTCATATGCTACAACGCCACGGAGCGGTCTTGGGTTCAAAGAGTCTTTATTATGGATTCCGCAGCCCTGATGGTGTTTCCGCACGGATCGATCACTCCTGCAAACTCGGGTATCGTCTGCATGACAGATCCGGCACCGGCCCTCTTCAGGCGGAAGAGGAGAATGTAGCGGGAATAGTATTTCCTGAGCGGATATGTGGCATACGGCGCAGACTCGAGACCGCCATCAGCCTTGCCGACGATCGAAGCCGAATCGCCAAGGCCGAAAGCGATGAGCGGACCTCCCGTCGCCGCGACCTCGGCGCGGACTTCCGTCTCGTTGTAGCTCTCGCCCCAGCCCTTTGTATTCATCAGCTCCTGCCCGCACGCCTGGTATATCGTGCGGCCGAGATCGGTCATCGGATTGACCGCAGCAACCATCATGTTGGTGACGACTTTTGTGGCGACGCACGCGGAGGAATTCGGATCCAGCCCATCGGATGCGTTAGGGACGGTGCCGTCGCCGTAAGAGCGATTGTTCGGGTAGTGCATTGAGGGGTACTCGTTGTCTCCGGCATCGGCATAGGCCGTATGGGCCATCACATATTTGAGGCCGAGGCGGTTGACGAGGGCAGTGACCTGCACCGCATTGAGCGTGTACGGACAGAGGACTTTCTGCAGCCCGGGCGTAAGCCCGAGGTTCCGCTCTTCGCGCACGTCTTCAGCCGCATCGAAGGGCCCCATGTAAAAGCCGTCGTGCCCCTCAAGGGAAAACGCTGCGGTGAAATCGAAGTCGCCAGGAGTCGTGCCCAGCACCGGAGCGCCGCCTTCGCCGGCGTATATGAGCGAATCGAGCCTGTTGAGGCGCCCCTGGTTGGTCAAGAACGTCTCGACCGCCCTTTCGACGCTTCTCTGGCTTGCCAGCGAGACTTTTCTTGCCGCCGCTTCGCGCATTCCGCCGACCTTCATCACGGCAAGCGTGGAAACTATGGCAATCAATGCCACGACCATCAACAGCTCAATCAGCGTAAACGCCTTTTTCATTTCATGTCCTTTCTGTATGGAATATCGTCACTTGACAAGGTTTCCGACGTCGTCGGCCGCGTCATGGCTCTCGTCGGGATTGAACACGCCCATCGTCGCACGCCCGTCCTTGGCAGGATGGGCAGAGATCGCGTCCAGCAGCTCCCTTGATATCTTTCCGCCTTCGACCGGAGTGGAAATCACGTGGGGACGTATGATCACGACAAGCTCCGTGCGGCGCTTCGCCTTTTCGGTGCCGCGGAAGAGCCATCCGACGAGAGGGATGGAGCCCAGAACCGGCGTGCGCCAGTAAGTGACCTCCTCCGACTCGCGTATAAGCCCGCCAGCCATGACGGAGAGCCCGTCCTTGGCGACAAACGTCCCGGCGAGCTGGCGCGACTCCACATATTCTATGGGCCTTACATCGCCATTTGAGGTGGTGGAGCCGGTAACCGGAATCTCCACCTTGGAGGCGCTCACTTCGGAATTCTCCTGAAGCATCCGTATGGTGACCGTACGGTCCGCATTGATGTTCGGCGTCAGAAGAAGCATGGTCCCGACATCTTTCTTCTCTATTTCCACGGTGGAATCGGTCTTTACGATTCCGCCTTCGGAGACGACAGAATCGCCGGCCGTCCATCCGGACACGAGCGGATACTCCTTGCCGCTGAAAATGCGCGAAACCTCATTGTTGGCGACAAGCAGCGTCGGAGTTGCGAGAGTCTTCACCTTGCCGTCTTTCTGCATGAGCTGGATTTGGGAAGAAACCCAATCGCTTACGACGCCAAGCTGGAATGTAGGGCTTACGGCCGTCATGCCAGACTGGACGGCGCTCGCGGTCAAATTCCTGAGTCCGTCGCCGTCGTGCCCGACGGAATGCGTGGCGCGGCCGTCGCCCCTGTCGGGCGACGTGAGATTCCAGGTGAAGCCAGCCTGGAAATCGTCGGTGATGTCCACTTCCAGGACTTTAACCTCCATGAGGACCATTGGCGTCGGAACATCGAGCTTCTTGACAAGAGCCCGGATTTCGTCCATGACCTTCAAGTCGCTCGTCCTGACGGCCAGCATGTTGTTCTTGCGCGAAAGCGTGACGAAAATATTGGCGGCCGCCGGGGAAATCTGGTGCCGGACGATTTCCAGGAGATTCGTGTCTCCCGCGCGCCATGCGAACTCAAGGAGCTTTGCATCGTCGGCGGCGATGGCATTCGCTGCGCCCGTCCCGGAGAGTTCGCCGCGCGCACGGCGCCTCAGCTGATCCCATTGGCTGACTCTGGCGAGCGAGTTTCCCCTGCTGAAGGAGAAATTCCCGCCTCTTCCCGACGAACCGGAGGAGCTGGCGTCCGGAGGCTCCATATCAAGAAACTGGGAGCCGCCGTTGTCCTCGAGAGCCCGGAATCTGCGAAAGCGACGGGAAAGGTCGTACTCTGCATCTTCCTCTATATCCTCTTCGCCGAGAGAAAGGAATGTCCGGTCGGGATGAAGGCCGTATATGACCCCTGCGACCTCTACTACATTCGGATAAAGAAGCGTGAAAAGTTCCGTGGCCTCCTCCCTGAAAGTGTTGAGATTGTCCGCATATTCCGCCATCGTAGTCACGCGCACGACCCCGGCTTTAGGGTCGCGCCTGTACCAAAGGCCCGTCGTACGGCAGATTTCCTCAACGGCGGCATCGGCAGATACGTTGCGAAGGAATATCGATACCGATGTCGCAGCGGCGGCGTCGGAACACGAGATGTTGACGCCTGTCTGATCGGAGACAAGCCGCAGTGCCGTCGAGAGGGGGACTTTGACGCACTCCATGTAGCGGATGAATTCGGCAGGAACAACGTCGGGAGGGGGAAGAGCCTTGTAGGAAGCGGAAATGAACGCGTCGGGTTCGCCTTCCTCGCCGCCGAAAGCGATTCCTCCGCAGCCGACCGAGCGCACTTTAAGCGAGACGTCGACACCATCCACGGAGCTGGAAAGGAAACTTCCGCGACGAACGGCCTTGGCGCTCGCGATATCGGGACCGACAAGAGCAATTCCGTCGCCATCGGCCCCGACGACTATCGCATGGAGCGCGAGGCCATTCGAGCCGGCAAGCTGTTCGCGGAGACGGGCGGCAAAAACGCCGTTCGGAGCGGTCGGGTCTTCATGGACCTGAGCCGATGCGGCGGAAGACCCGCCCCTCGCCGCGAAAAGCGCGAGCATTGCATATAAAGCCAGTGATTTCTTCATCATCTTTCCTTCCGCACAGTTAAACGCCGCCGGATGCCGGCAGGTTCACCGATCGGCGCCGTCAATTCGCCCCTGCGATCGCAAACATTGCAAGGAAGAACGCTATGTAAACAAAACCGACGATTCCAGCCGTTATTACTATCATTACAGGCTCTATCAACATGCCAAAACGTTTTACGGCGATGGCAAGCATCATCTCATGAAATCGAGCAGTCTCTCCGAAAGCATCGGAAATTCCTCCGGTAACCTCTCCGACCGCGGCCATGCGGCGGAGCATCGGCAGGAACTCCTTTGCCGGCGACAGGGCCTCGGCCAGCGACATGCCGCGCATGACGCTTTCACGGGCGGAACGGACACGCCTTCTGAGCCGTCTGTTGGAAAGGAGCCCCGCAGCGGTATCGAGAGAATCGATAAGCGTAACCCCGGCCGCAAGCATGATTTCCATGGATCTCGCGAACAGAGCCGTTCCGGAGAGACGCAGGATTCTTCCTGTAACCGGAATTTTAAGAAGAAACACGTCTTCGTACTCGCGCCCAAGGGGGAAAAACCTCACAGCCGACCATGCAACGGCAATCGCCGCAATCGCTGCGGCGACCGAGAGTCCGTTCGCGATCATCCATTCGGAGAAACTCATCAGCATCTCTGTCAAAGCGGGCAGATCCGTGCCCGAAGAGCGGAGAAAATCAGCAATTTTAGGTATCACGCCGACTACCAGGAAAATACTCACGCCTATGGTCATCGCGACGGCGACAAACGGATATGCAAGAGCATTGACGACTGTGGCACGCAGATTTCTCCGCGCCTCCATCTGATCGGCGGCGCGGGAAAGAGCGAACTCCAACTCTCCTGAACGTTCGCCGACCTCCGCAAGGCGTACGGTGATTTCGCCGAAACATCCCTTTTGCTCCGCAAGAGCTTCCGCAAAAGAACCGCCGGCGAACACGCGGTCCGCGACTTTGCGCCACACCCTTGCGGCACGCGGCTTGCCCGACTGATCCGCAACGGTCCTCAAAGCGAAAAGAAGCGTTACGCCGCTTTTGATCATCGCGGCCATCTGCCTCAGACCAAGCTCCACGTCAAAGGCGGTCATGCGCAAAAGCCACGAAGGATGCCAAAAAGGCGGTTCCCGGCAGGGCTCTTCGGGATCTGCCGGTTCGGCGGCCTCGCGCACGGAAAGGACCAGGAGCCCCTCGTCCTTGAGCATTGCGGCAAGCTTCGCCGCAGTGCCGGCCTCGCGGGTGAAGGTCTTTCTCGCGCCGCCGCCGTCCACGGCCTCGACAACAAACGTCATGCGAATTCTCCGGTCGCTTTGAACGCTTCCGCCAGAGAGGTCACGCCGGCCGCAACCTTCGCTTTCGCATCATCGATCATGGAGGTGCCTCTGCCGGTCTCGGGCTCGTACAGCTCGAAGAGTCCTATGCGCCCCGAGTAGCCTCGTCCGCCGCAGGCAGGGCAGCCGCGGGGTTCCCATCCATTCCGCCCTTCGGCGCGGCATTTGACGCACAGTCTCCGGACAAGGCGCTGGGCGACGGCCAGACGGACCGTCGCCGACACGAGCTTCGGATCAAGCCCCATGTCTTCAAGACGCGTCACCGTGGATCGCGCATCGTTGGCGTGGAGAGTCGAAAGAACCAAGTGCCCGGTCAAAGCCGCTTTAACTGCGGCGTCCATGGAGTCGGAATCGCGTATTTCGCCTATCATCACGACATCCGGATCGTGACGCAGGAGTGATTTCAAGGCTTTCGCGAAATTGACTTTGTCGGCGGAGTCCACTTCAGCCTGCGCCACCCCGGGGATTTCATATTCGACAGGATCCTCGACCGTGACAATGTTCTTGGGCTCTCCCTTTAGTATTTCGGCTATGGTTGCATACAGGGTGGTGGTTTTGCCGGATCCGGTCGGCCCCGAAAGAAGCACTAGCCCGTGGGGACGCTTCAATACGCCGTCGAACACGGCGCGGTCTTGCGAGCTCATGCCTAGTTCATCGAGAGAAAGACGCGTGCCGCCCGATTCAAGAAGCCTGAGCGTAATGCGCTCCCCGTGGCGGACCGGCAGCGTGGCCATGCGCACGTCCAGCGGATTCTGACCCGCGCCGCCAATCCCCGAAAGGCGCCACGAGAAGCCGCCGTCCTGCGGAGCGCGACGCTCGGCGATGTCAAGCCTGGCCAACACCTTCAGACGGCTCGTGACAGCCGATTGCATCGCGGAAGGGATCCTGAGGACATCCTCTAGTTCGCCGTCTATCCTGAACCGCACCCTGACGCCATCGGCGCCCGGATCGAAATGGACATCGCTCGCGCGGGTGAAAAGTCCGGCGCGAAGTATCCTGTCGACAAGCTGGACGCTGTCGGTCAGCTCTTCGGCGCGTTCCAGAAATCCGTTGGCAGGCAGCATTTGAATCACCTCCTCAAAGCCAGAGCGTCAAAACCCAGCGTCCATGCCCCGCCTCGCTCATCTCCAACGCGGCGGGGACGACGGCCAGCAAGCCGTCAGCCAGTGAATCCAGAGCGTTGCGCATGGCGGGGTATGGTCCATCCAGCGTATAGCGGCGCAATGCCGGGGACGGACGAAAACCGGTGGAAATAAGAGCATCGCGCCCCGGCAAGCCGAACCGTTCCCCGTTCGGACCCGGATCCACGGGTTCGGCACGCAACACGGACAGTCCGGACTTCACGAATATGCGCAGCACGTCACCCTCGCGATCGGCTTCGGAGGAAGACGGATTCGCGTCGACCGACACCTTCGCCGGCGGAATGGCTTTCTCCGCCTCGAGCCGGCGCTTCGCGTCCGCAAGATCCGCCAGTGCGGAAGATTTCTCCATATCTCTGTCTTCCGCGCCGATCAGCGACGAGCACGTGGCTTCAAGATTCTTGATTTTCTTCGCCTCGTCGATTCTCCAGAACCACACATATGCCGCAACCGCCGCGGCGGGGAGAAGAAAAGCAAGAAAGAGCTTGTCCTTTGCACGCAACTCCGTCATGACGCGCCCCCCTTTCCAGGCAGAACTATGGTACAGGTGAACTCCGACATGCGCCCGTCTCCGCCGGACGATATCGGACCGAGCGCAATCGACCAGCCCCTCTTCGCGGATTCGCCGGACAGATCCTCCCTGATTCGCCTGGACTCTTCGGTGGATGCCGCGACAGCCTTGATGACGACTCCGCCGCTCGCCGGATCATGCGACAGGCTCTTGACGACGGAGCGTCCGCCGCAGACGGTCGCCAGCACCGCAAGAAGGTCCGCGTGAGCGCGGCGAAGCTCCGCCACGCGCTCTTGAGCCGCGGCTGACGACTCTCTGGACGAAGCGATGGCATCGGCTTCTGCGCGCGTCTTTTTGGCTTCGGCGCGGATTCTTCGTATCTCGACCGTCGCCGGAGTCAATTCGGCAACGGCCGCTTCCGATTCCGCGCGCCTGTGCCGGAGGACGGCGAAATCCACCGCGACCGCAAGCAGCACCGCCGCAGATGCAATGCAGGCGGGCAGAACCAGACCTTCCAGCGTCGCGACGGCTTTGCCGGCTCCGCTTTTCGAGGACGAGGAGCGCCGCGGGCGCACGGCAACGTCATAAACCCTCACCGACACGTCTTGATCCGCCACCTCGGTCCATTCAACCTCGGCGTCGGCCGCAGGCACGCCCGAGAACGGTTCGAGTTCATACGCAAGAGCGAGCGAAAGCTCTTGCGGTTTGAGCGCCGCAGCCTGGACGGCAGGCAAACGTACGCGCTGTCTGAATGCGTCTTTTTTCATGGCACGACCACCTGCATTGCGTTGTCCCCGGGTTTCACGACGATGAAACGCGCTCCGCCCGTCACGGAATCGTGGAAGACCCGAAGGCCCGGAGTCAATCCTTCAAACGACACCGTACCGGGATAGGCCACCGTGCCGACTGCGCCCGTCACCGCTCCCGAACACGGACCGAACCACTTGCATGTCACGCTTCCCGACGATGCGCCCGCCGACAGGAAATTGACGACAAGCCGGCTCGATCCGCCGCCGTCAGGGATGAGCGAGACCGTCTTTTTGCCGCTTTCGCGTCCAGTGGGGCCATAATGCGACACGGCCGTCACAAATCCATTCTCCACATTCAACCGGGACAGTCCCGCATCATCAAGAACCGTCATGGGGTTCCCCCACGGATCGAAGAGTCCATCTCGACCTGCCGGGAGCCGCAGATACGGTCCGCGCCAGCCGGTCGGGACGAATACGCCGGGCTCGCCCGAGACCCCGGCGCAGAGATTCGTTCCTGTCGCTTCGCGCAAAGCGTATTCCGGCACGCCCGCCGGACGGGCCCACAATTCCTCCAGCGTTCCGTCCGGAGAGATTCCGGGAAGTCTTCCCATATCGGCCAAGAAGCCCGACGGGTCCTCCCCGGGACGCAATTCCCAAACCGCAGAGCGCACCTCTTCAAGCTGCCGATCCGCCGCCGACACGAGTTTCCGGTCTCTTGTGCGGCCAAGCTCCCGAACGGCGAGGTGCGCCAGGACGGCAAGAACAAGCAGGACGACCGACAGCTCGACAAGCGTGAACGCACGTTTCATTCATCACCCCCCTCGTCCACATCGTTGCGCAGAATGAAAACCACCACGTCATCCCCCCTGGCGCTGCGGTCGGTGCCGTCCGTGAGTCCGGCCTGACGCGAAAGACGGCGCACGCGAGGACTCCATGACGTGGCGAATTCATTCGTTCCGTTCGCACCGAAGCAGGGCGTATCGAGAATGCCGTCGGGTCCGGCGGACACGACCCTTGCGTACCGGAATCGCAATGTCGCATTGGTGAACCCTTCGGCGAGCGACCCGCCAAACGCCTGCGGGGGCGGGATTTGCAGCACGTACGGGTTCCCCCAGGGATCGACAGGCACAGGCTCTCCCGGGAAGCCATAGACGGAGCATCCGTTCAAGCCTGAAGTCATGTCGGACGGAAGCCGCAGATTCGAAAGATCAGGGTAGAATCCACGCGAAGCGAAGGATCGGCCATCGCCATCGCAATCGGCAGCCGAGGGGAAAGAGACGGTCTTCGCGTTGACGTATGGCCCGCGCCATCCCCGGGCACGCGATTCGTCCCAGCTTGTGAATGCAGCCGGCTTTGCACAGCCCTTCCCGAGCCACACGTCATCCACACGCCGCCCTTCCGGTCCATATGCAGACTCCGTCTCGCCGTAGAGATTCGTGGAAACAAGAAGATTGGAAAGCCGCAGATATCCCGCAGAAAATCCAGGGATACCGGACATATCCCTCAAATATCCAGATTCTCCGTCTGTTAATGCCGTCCGGATCGAGCGCAAATCGCCCTCTGCGGCAACAATACGGGCGCGTTCTGTCATGCCGACCACCCGATAGACGGCAATGACGGCCACTATTGACAGCAAGGCGACCACCGCAAGGACTTCCGTCAATGTGAAGCCTTTCTTCACTCTCCGGCGGCTTTTGCCCAGACTTGTCATTTGACTGGAACGATTCATTTTCTTTCAGACAGACGACAGGCGCGCACGCAGAAGATCCGGATTGCGGGAAAGAGCGAGCGCTGGACGCATGTCTATCTTCCTGGCTTTCACAAGGTCGGCGAGAGACTGATCCAGCGTGCACATGCCCTGGGACGCACCGGTTTCGAGAACCGAATAAAGCTGAGCCGTTCGTCCGGTGGCTATGAGATTAGCGGCCGCCAACGTATTGACGAGAAGCTCAAACGCGGGATGGCGGGTCTTGCCGCCGGGATCCTGCATCAGATGCTGGGCGAAAACGCCTCTCAAAACAAGGGAAAGCTGACGCCTCGCCCCTGCCTGCTCTTCGGGGGGGAACATGGACACGAGCCTCTCTATCGCCCCTGGAGCATCTCCTGAATGCAAGGTCGCAAACACCAGATGTCCCGTCTCTGCGGCGCGAAGAGCCGTGCGGACAGTCTCCAGATCCCTGACCTCCCCTATAAGAATCACGTCCGGATCCTGTCTCAACGCCTCGACTAGGGCGGTGTTGAACGATTGCGTATCGCGCCCGACCTGGCGTTGATTCACAAGACAGCGCAATGACGAGTGGACATACTCTATGGGATCTTCAATGGTGATGATGTGTCCGAATCTCGTCTTGTTTATGCGATTTATCATGGTCGCGAGCGTCGTGGATTTGCCCGAGCCGGTAGGACCGGTGACGACCACTAGCCCGTCATGCTCATCGCAAAAGTCTTCAAGCCTGCCCGGAAGCCCCAGAGCCTCAAATGATCGAAACTCCCCGTCAAGACGCCTGAGCGCGACCGCATGGCGATCCTGTTCGCGATACAGGTTGAAACGGTATCGAGACCCCTGCGGACTTGTCACGGCTCCGTCGATCGAACCTTCCTTCAATAGCGTACGGCGGATGCGCTCGGTACCGTCAGGGGAGCCGAGCGGAAGCGTCACAAGCCCAAGATCCATAGCCACGGAATCGACTTCTTTGACTCCAAACGGCTTGAATCCGTCAAGTTCCACAAGTTCTCCGCGAATGCGAAACCGCGGCGGAAAACCCGTCGTCAAGTGTATGTCGCTCGCCCCGCGGGTTTCACAGGCTGCAAAAAGGCTTTCTGTCAAAAGATTCATGTTTTTGTATATGAATAAACGCCATAGAGCACGATCCGGTTCATTTCAGGCGGAACACAAGGGGGATCTGCGTTGAGGATGGCACCGCCGACGATCCTGCCACAGCCGGGGAGAAGACAGCTTTCCGGACCGCATCCAAAGCTGCCTCGTCCAAAAGGATATATCCGCTTGATTCTGCGATTTCTGCACGTTGCACCAAGCCTTTTTCATCAATATCGACATTCAACAGCACCGTCCCCTCTTGATTGCGGAGTCTAGCGATGCGGGGATAAACCGGCATTATCGCCGATATCGGTCTCGGTTTGGCGTCCATTGCGGCGGAAATTCGCCCGGAAACGGCGGGCGGCGCTGTCATGAAGGCTGGCGGCGCCACCGGGACCGGAGGCGTTGCGGGCGGAGGGATGTCATTGCTTACGCCCGCATCAACAGGGAGTCCGGACAACTCGCACCGGGGCGCCAAAGTCGGCAACGGAACCTTTTCGCGCCGGCATTCCTCGACAGCGGACAAAAGCGGTTCGCATGGCATGTCCGCAACATTGCGGGCGGCGCCGTCCGCAAAACTCAATTCGACACGGGAGACGGAAAGAGAAGGCGCTCGACTCCCCGGTTCCCCGGCAAGAATCAACGCAAGACCGGCTGCGAGAATGGCATGCACGCCCAGTCCGGCCGCAAGCGCCAGAAAAGCCCGCCTCACCGCAAGACTCCTTCTGTCGGCGGGTCTTCAATCTGGCATGAAACCTTATCCACGCCCGCCTCTTTCAATGCGGCCAGGAGCTCCACTCCCGCGCCCATCGATGCGCAACGGTCCGCCGCAATGATCACGGGGATGTCCGCGCCCGACCTCTTCAATGCCGCAACCCGGTCGAGAACCGCATCCCTGGCCATATCCTCCCCATTGAACTGCAGACCGTCTCCGGGCTTGACCGTAATCACAATCCTCTCGCCGGGCTCGGGCTCTCCGGCTCCGCGCGGGAGATCCACCTTCACCCCTTTGCGGACCGTCATATCGAATATGGAATAGATGAAAAAGGCAAGCACGAGCAGCATGACGTCCATCAAAGCCGTCAACTCGAGTCTGGCGACGCGTTTGCGCCGGCTCACGAGTCCTCCGACATATCCGCAAGGATATTGTACGGGAAAAGCAGCAAAATCGCCGCGACGAGGCCTGCGGCCGTGGTGATCAACGCCTCCCCTATCCCCGCCGCCGCCGCGATCGGGCGGGCGTCGCCTTCAAGCGCGCCGAATGTCTTGATGATTCCCGTCACCGTACCCAGTATCCCAAGCATGGGTTCGGCGGTGATTATCGACGAAACGACCGCCAAGCCGCTGCCGGACCGGTCGCCTTTCCGGAAAGCAAGCGCCTTCCACGCCAAAATGGAGACGCCTGCGATCGAAAGGACAAGAATCGGCCACATTACGGGGCCTCCTTTCAGGAAGACATCCACAACACGCATCATCACGCGCGCCTCCGGCGTTTGAGGGCGCACATGGCCCCCCCGGCGGCAAGCATCGGGAATGTCGCGGCGAGACTGTGCGCCATGACGGCGTCAACCCCCAGCCTGCTCGTCAAGGCATGCGCCATCAGGACATACACGACGACAAGCACAAAAAAGATTCCCGCAAGAACAAGCGTCATCCTGAGCGGACGAAAGCAGTTGTATATTCCCAGAACGAGAAATGCCGAAGGGGTTATGATCGCCGCCGGCACAGGCGGCACGAGTCCCGTCCTTGCAAACCCGAAACACGCCATGTCGAGTCCGTAATAGGCGAAAAACAAGACCAACGCGCCCAGAACGCCGCCGAAAACCGCCTGCCTGCCTGTGGAGATTCCGGCGGGAATGGCAAGAAGCGTGATTATGATGCACGCAAACGGCGAAAGAGCCTGAGCCCACGCGTCATAGACTATGTCGTTGCGCTTCTCCTGCGGCAGATTCTGCGCTTCACGCGCAAATTCGAGCTTTTTCAGCGACGAATTGAACGGCAGCGCATCGGATTGCTGCAGAAGGATGTCTTCCGGCGTCTCCGTCAATTCAGGGAACACCCTGAACGGAAGGCCGTCCAGGTCCGGCGATGGCGATGCGACCTGCAGACCGGATGCGGAATAGGACGACTCGACTCCGGAAAGCCACCATTCTCCGTCAAGCCAATCGGCATTGGCCGCCCTGACGATGCGCTTGACGCCACCGGATCCGGCAAACTCGATCCTCACGCCCGAAAGGCGCTTGCAGTCCGCATCGCAATCGCCTTCCACGGTCCATACGTGTCCGCGCACGGCATCGGCGTAGGACAGGCCGGAAACGGCCGCCTTCGCCCTGTCAAAACGCGCCGCCTCCAGGCGTTTCGCCCACAACGCATGGGATGGCATGTAGCACTCGTTCACCCATGCCACGAAACAGGCGACGAGAAATGCGGCAAAAAGAAGAGGCCGCACTATCGTCGCAAGGCTTATGCCGCTTGCGCGCATGGCCGTGAGCTCGGAATGCCGGCAAAAGCTCCACATTGTATAAAGCGTCGCGAGCATCAAAGCCGCAGGAGCGAGATACTTGAAAAACGGCGAAAGATACGCCGCAAGATACGCAATGGTCGCTCCGAACCCAAGATGTGCGGAGGAAATCCTGGAGAAGGACCCGAAAAGCTTGAACAGCACGTATATGCCGACAAAACCCGCCAGGCAGTAGGTGAGCGGTATCAGGAATTCGCGGAATATGTATCGCCAGAGGATGCGCATGAGAGGATATTATATCATACTTCCAAGGCGCCCGTAAGGTCGGCGGCGCGGCTGAACCCGTGGCGCTCGCAGTAATCGGCGATTCCGTCATGGACATTGCCCGCCGCATCCGGCGAGGAAAATACGGCCGTCCCCACAGCGACGGCCGTGGCTCCGGCCAACATGAACTCGATCGCGTCTTTCGCGTCGTAGACCCCGCCCATGGCAAGAATCGGCAACCGAGTCGCGTTGTGCGCGTCCCACACGAGTTTCACGGCCGCAGGATGCACGCAGCGTCCGGAAAGCCCGCCCGTCCTGTTCGCCAGGACCGGGCGCCTCGTTTCTATGTCGATGACCATTGCGGGAATCGTGTTGATAAGCGAAAGACCGTCTGCGCCGGCATCCTCGCAGGCTTTGGCGTAAGGCACGATCGAGGGCACATTCGGGGCAAGCTTCACAAGAAGCGGGAGCTTCGTCGCTTTTCTGACGGCCGAGACCACATCATGCAGGATTTTCGGATCCTGGCCGAACGTATGTCCGCCAGCTTTGACGTTGGGACAGCTGACGTTCATCTCCAACGCACCTATGGAAGGATGTGCGCAGGCATCTATCCTCCCGGCGACCTCGGCGTATTCGTCGACAGACCCGCCCCATATGTTGACGATGAGAGGAACCTTCACCTGTTTGGCGTACCAGGGAACGGTAACCTTGAGAAAACGGTCCACTCCGGTTCCCTGAAGACCTATCGCGTTCACAAGGCCTCCGGGGACCTCGGCATGGCGAGGCATCGGATTTCCCGGCCACGGATCGACCCGTATCCCCTTTGCCGTCACGGCGCCAAGCTTGGAGTAGTCGACCGCTCCGACATATTCGGTTCCGTAGCCGAACGTTCCGCTCGCAGTGGCGACAGGCGTCGCCATCTCGAGACCGCCCAGATTCACTTTCATGTCGATCATGGCATCACTCCCAGAGAAGATCCTTGGCCGCGAAAACGGGTCCTTCCACGCAGCACCGCGAATTGCCGCGAACCGTCTTCTGTATGCAGGCGTAGCACGCGCCGACGCCGCATATCATGTGCCTGTCCATGGAAATCCACCCGGGCATGCCGTGCTCCACGGCACGCATCGCGACAGCCTTGAGCATCCCGTCCGGTCCGCAGGCGAAGAGCTCCATGCGGCCGCCGCCGGACTCGATCTCCGAGATGGCCGCGTCAAGGGGGTCCGTAACAAGCCCCTTCACCCCGGCGCTTCCGTCATTCGTCGCGGTGCGAACCTCGACATCTCCGATCCTGGCGAACCTGTCAAGCGCAAGAAGGTCGGCAGCCGTACGCCCTCCGGCGAAAAGAATCTTTTTCCCCGGCAAGCGCTTGGCGAGAAAATGCAGCGGCGCGACACCGTATCCGCCTCCCACCAGAAGCGCCACACCGTCGCATTTCACGGGGAAACCATGCCCAAGAGGCCCCATAACCTCGACCTCATCGCCTGGCTTCGCGCCATTCAGCGCTGCGGTGCCGCGACCGACGGTCTTGTAAAGAAGCGTGACCTTGCCGTCTTCGGCGTCGAAGACGCTGAAAGGCCGTCTGAGGGCGCTCGGTTCAAGCGCCGGCACCCTCACATGGACGAATTGCCCCGGAACAAGCCCGGATGCCATCACAGGCGCCGAAAACACGAGCCAGCGGTATCCGGCGCCTATCTCAACATGTTCGAGAACGGTGCATTTTTCATTTAGCATTGTCCGAAACCTTCCTTGCGGCCGACTTTATGGTCGTCCACATATCTCGTTTTATCTGCTGGAGCGCAGGCGTCACGGTCGTGAAACGGAGGATGTAATTCGGCGTATATGTGACGAGCACGGGACGTCCGGACTCCGCCGCGAAGCCTTGCCCCGGCGATGCCGACTTCCCGGGGAACCATTTCTTCAGTGCGCGCGCGCCCAGCACGACATAGACGTCCGCGTCCGGGAGCAACCCCGAGCTGACGACCGGCGCTTCATCCTCGGGCAGTTTCAACGCCGACACGATTTTGCCCATCATCATCTCTCCGGCCGCGCCAAGAGGCATGTCATGGAGAAATGCAATGGCCGCCTTGCGGGGAGATGGGCGCCTGTCTGACGGATCCACGGCGGGGGCCGGCGGCGGAACCCGGACCGGCGATTGACGTTGCGCCGGCGTTTCTGGGCGGGGCGGAGCTTCCGGCACCAGCAAAGCACGGTCCATCTCAAACGAACGGACGCCGAGCTCGCGCTCAAGCGCCAGCTCGGCCTCCAGACCGTCGAGAATGTAGTCTAACGCCGTCACGCCTTCTTGGGCGGATTGTTAAATCCATACGGATTCTTCTTCTGCCAGCGCCACGCATCTTCGCACATCTCTTCGATCCCGCGCTCCGCCTTCCAGCCGAGCTCCTTCGCCGCAAGCGAGGGGTCCGCCCAGCATTCCGCGATGTCTCCCGGACGGCGCGGGCATATCTTGTAGGGAACCGGACGGCCGGAAGCCTTTTCGAACGCCTTTACGATCTGAAGCACCGAGTAGCCGTTGCCCGTGCCGAGGTTGTATATCTTGAGCCCCAGATCCGGGCTCTTCTCCAGTTTCTCGATGGCCTTCAAGTGCCCGAGCGCAAGGTCCACCACGTGTATGTAGTCGCGCACGCCCGTGCCGTCCGGAGTGGGATAGTCGTTGCCGAACACGCTGAGCTCGGGGCGGCGCCCGATGGCGACCTGCGCAACGAACGGGAGAAGGTTGTTCGGGATTCCGGCCGGATCCTCGCCGATGAGACCGGACTTGTGCGCTCCGATCGGGTTGAAATACCTGAGAAGTATCACGTTCCATTCGGGATCGGCCTTTTGGACGTCCTTGAAAACCTGCTCCATCATGAGCTTCGTCCACCCGTACGCATTCGTGCAGCCGGGCGTCGGAAAATCTTCGCGTATGGGCACGCTCTTCGGGTCGCCGTAAACCGTGGCGGAACTTGAAAACACGATGTTCTTGCATCCGTGGTCCGCAAGGCACTGGAGAAGCGTGAAGGTCCCTCCCAGGTTGTTGTTGTAGTATTTGAGCGGTATCTTCGTGGATTCCCCGACGGCCTTCAGCGCCGCGAAGTGGATCGTCGCCCCGAACGGCGCTTCGGCGTCAAGCATGGCGTTCAGCTTTTTCGCGTCGCGGATGTCGAGTTTGTAGAACTTCACGTCCTTGCCGGTGATCTTCTTCACTCTCGCAAGGGACTTCTTCGAACTGTTGCAGAGATTGTCGACGACGACGACATCGTGCCCCGCGTTGAGAAGTTCAACCACCGTGTGGCTTCCGATGAATCCGGCGCCTCCCGTTACAAGAATCTTCATTGCTCTTATTTCCTTTCTTGTGTGTGGGGCTATTATACCAAATCCAATCACGCGCGTCTATCCCGTACGCAACTATGGTATAATATCCGCACATATGAATCGTATATATTTCATCTCCGGAATAGACACCGGAATAGGGAAGACCGTTGCGACAGGCCTCATGGCCCGCCACCTCAGATCGCGCGGCGTGGACGCAATCACGGTCAAGCTCGTGCAGACGGGCAACATCGGCTTCTCGGAAGACCTCGAGGAGCACCGCCGGATATCCGGCGCGCCCCGCTGCTACGAAGACGAACTGGGCCTGACTTCGCCCCAGATATTCAAGTTCCCTTCTTCTCCGAAGCTCGCCGCGGAGCTGGAGGGGAAGTCTGTCGACCTGAGGCGAATCGAGATGTGCATCGACGCCTGTTCGCGCAGCCACGAAATCGTGCTGGTGGAATCTGCCGGCGGGCTTGACGTCCCGCTCGACGGGGATACGCTTGCGGTTGATTTCGCCGCCAAGCGCGGCTGGCCGCTGATTCTCGTCACGTGCGGACGGCTCGGATCGCTCAACCACACCCTTCTGTCCCTTGAAGCCGCGCGCGCGCGCAAAATGCCTGTCGCGGGCGTCGTGTACAACTGGGCGCCGGATGTCGTCCCCGAAATAGACCGCGACACTCCCGAAACGACGAAGGCCTATCTCGCGAAATGGGGATTTCCGCCTGTCATCGCCAGGATTCCGCGCATCGAAAACGGCGCCTGGCCGGACATCGACTTTTCGGAGATGTTCAAATGACCGCGCTGGAATACGACCGCTCATTCATATGGCATCCGTATGCGTCGCTGAAGGATCCGCCGCCTGTCAGGCATGTCAAGTCCGCCCATGGCGTCAATCTCGTTCTCGCCGACGGCAGGGAACTCGTGGACGCCGTATCGAGCTGGTGGTGCGTCGCTCACGGGCACAACCATCCGCATATCATCGAGGCCATGCGGCGCCAAAGCGAAAGGCTTTGCCATGTGATGTTCGGCGGATTCACGCACGATCCGGCAATCGAGCTCGCAGGACGTCTCGCCGAACTGGCGCCCCGCGGATTGAACCGCGTCTTTTTCGCCGACTCGGGCTCCATATCCGTCGAAGTGGCCGCGAAGATGGCGATACAGTACCACGTTTCGCTAGGCTGCCCGGAGCGGTGCAAACTCGTCGCCCTGAAAGGCGGCTATCACGGCGACACTTCCCTTTGCATGGCGCTTTCCGATCCGGACGGAATGCACACCCTGTTCCGGGGGATAATGACACGGCATTTCTTCGCGGAGAAGCCGACCGGGGACGTCCCCGGATTCGCACGCTCGCTCGAACGCGTCTTCGCGGAGCATCCGGGCGAAATCGCCGCGGTCATATGCGAACCGGTTTTTCAGGCTGCGAACGCGATGAACTTCTATCCGCCGGAGTGCCTCAAGGAAATGCGCCGCATATGCGACGAGAACGGAGCGCTGCTCGTGTTTGACGAAATAGCGGCAGGCTTCTTCAGGACGGGTCCCCTCTGGGCCCATCTCAGGTCCGGAGTAGCCCCCGACATAATGACGGTCGGCAAGGCTCTAACGGGCGGCCATGTCACTCTCGCCGCGGCAATCGCGTCGGAAAGAGTCGCCGGGACGATTTCTTCGGGAAGCCCGTCGGCTTTCATGCACGGTCCGACCTATATGGCGAATCCGCTGGCCTGCGCCGCGGCGTGCGCGTCGCTGGACCTTTTCGCGGATGCGGACTACGCCGCACGCGTCGCAAGAATCGAGCGTCTGTTCAAAGACTCTCTCTCTCCTCTGAAGGGTCTGCGCAACATCAAGGACGTACGCGTGCTGGGGGCCTCCGCCGTGATCGAAGTCGAACATCTTCCGGCCCGTTGCGACATAGAGCGCGTAATCGACTCGCATGGCGTCTGGCTGAGGCCGTTCGCGAATTTCATATACGCCATGCCGCCCCTTGTCTCAGGCGACGCAACCGTTCTCAGGATCGCAGAAGCCCTTTCGGACCTTGCGAAGTCCGAACCCGGGCCCGCCGCCGACGGCGACTTCCACGAGTGAAAAACAAAAGCACGGCCGGTGAAGCCGTGCTTTCGTTTTGGGAAATCAGGCGACAGGCGCCGATTACCAACGGGTCTCGCGACGGGGACCGCGATCGCCGAAGCCGCCGCGCCCGCCTCCGAAACCGCCGCGCCCGCCTCCGAAACCGCCGCGGGGGCCGCGCTCTTCGCGAGGCTTGGGCTGCGATTCATTGACGCGGACCGTGCGTCCGTCGAGCTCTTGTCCGTTCAGGGCATCGATCGCGGCCTGCGCCTGCGCGGCGTCGGGCATCGTGACGAAGCCGAATCCTTTGCTGCGGCCGGTCATGCGATCGGTCACGACACGAACGGCGGTAACTTCGCCGTGCTTCGCGAACGCCGCCTTGAGACCCTCGTCGGTGGTCGCGTACGCGAGGTTACCAACATAGATTTCCATCTCTTTTTTCCTTACTGTAACTGATGTTCCGCCTCGAAAGCACCCGCCTCCGCAGACAGAACGCGTAAATTGTATCAATTTTACCGCACCGCCGTCAATGGGGTATCGGAAAAAACTTTATCCCCTGGAGTCTCGCGGATGTCGAGAAGCCGCAACTCCACATGCCTCTCGCCGTAGGTCGACACCTCGGCTGCGAAGAGTATATCGAACCGGCGGTGCGCTCCGGCGCGCAGCTCGCCGATCCTTTCCCCGTGATTCCACCACACGGCGCGCGGCACCGAACGTCCGCGGAACTCAAGCGCCAAGTGTTTTCCGTCGGCGCCGAGCGGCCGCACATCGGAAAGCAAGACTCCACGCATCGCGAACACGGGCTCGGGATTCCCCTCTCCAAACGGCTCAAGCTTCGACAGCGATTCCACAAACTCCAGCGACAGGTCTTCCCCTTCCACAAAGGCATCGCAAAGCACCGCTCCCGCACGCGGAGCGGCTGCAGCCTGCGCGGCGCATGCCGAATCGAACGCCCGGCGGAAGACATCCATTCTTCCGTCCTTGACGCGGAATCCGCCTGCGGCGGCATGACCGCCGAAAGAATCGAGATGCTCCGAGCATGCCGCGAACGCATCGCGCACGTTGTATCCGTCCGGCGCGCGGGCCGATCCGCGCGAACCGACAGCCACGCAGACGGGAACCGCACCCGACGTCTCGGAGAGCCATTCCAGAATCCGCGCGGCGACTATGCCTGCAACGCCGGGATTCCCGTCGGGGAGGCATATCACCTGAGCCGGAGCGCCGGGAACGACTCCGCTCAAAGCCTGCTCGGCCATGGTCTGCTCCGCCTTCTTGCGCTCGGCGTTCCTAAGATCCACGCGTCTTGCAAGCTCCCGGGCTTCCTCGCGGTCTTTCGCCAGAAGCAGATCAAGGGCCTCCATCCCGCTTCCCATCCTGCCTGCCGCGTTTACCCGCGGACCGAGCAGAAAGCCGAAATCCTTGGACGTCAGGCATACGGGGCAATGCCGCGACGCCCGGGCGAACAGCTCCTTCAGCCCGATTGGCGCAAACTTGCGGAAAAGCCTGAGCGCAGACGCCACGAGAAGCCTGTTCTGTCCTTTAAGCGGCATTATGTCCGTGACGGTTGCGAGCCCCGCGAGGACGATCAGCGGAGCGGACAGAGGCGGACCAGAATACAGGCCCTCCTCCTTGGCCCGCGCAACCAGCCGGTAGGCGACAAACAGCGCGACTCCCGCGCCGCAAAGCCCGTCAAGCTCCGCCGGCGAAAGTATCTTCGGATTCACCAGAGGGCAGGCGGGCAGATCGTCTCCGGGCAGATGGTGATCGGTCACGACCACCGAGATTCCCTTTGCCCGCAGCGCACCGACCTGTACGGCCGAGTTGATCCCGTTGTCTACGGTCACCACAAGCGAGACGGAAGGATTCTCGGCCAGCATGCGGCTTACCGCCGCATCGTTCATTCCGTATCCCTCGCTCAGGCGCTCGGGAAGGAAAACCTTTGCGTCGGCTCCCATCGCCGACAGCGCCGCGAACAGTATCGCGCTCGCGCACACTCCATCGCAGTCGTAATCGCCGAAAACCACTATGCGCCCGTGCGAGCGCACCGCCGGCAGAATCGCCTCCACCGCCTCCCTGACGCCGGGCAGCGAAAGCGGATCGGCGATATCAGACAGCGAAGGGGCCAGGAAGCCCTCGAGCTCGCCGGCCGAGACCCCGCGTATCGCCAGGAGCCGCGCCATAAGCGGAGACTCTCCCGCCGCGACGAGTCCGTCGACAACGGCGGGGTCTGCCTCGCGCTCTAGCCAATCTCTTCTCAAGCTGTTCAGACTTTCACCTCATGGCACCAGCCATGGGTGTCGGGAAGCTCTCCGTACTGAATTCCCTGCACCGTCTGATAGAGCTTCAGAAGCGTGGGATGCACTTCCGTTTCGTCGGAGATCTTCACGACTTCGCAGCCCCGGGTGATTTCCCAGACAGGGGTGATGACGACCGCCGTGCCAAGGGCCGCAACGGCCGCGAATTCCCTGATTTCTTCATAGGGGATCTGCCTGCGTTCGACCGGCATCCCGAGATCGGCGGCGACTTCGCGCAAGGAGAGATTCGTGACCGAAGGGAGCACCGAACAGCTGTCGGGGGTCACGTACTTGCCGTCCTTGGTTATGCCGAGGAAATTGGAAGTGGAGAACTCCTCGACGAACTTGTGGCTCTTTGCGTCAAGATACAGCTCCACCGGCCATCCGTCGCGCTTGGCCTTCTCGTGGGCGAAAAGCGAGGCTGCGTAGTTTCCTCCGACCTTTACATCGCCCATGCCATGCGGAGCCGCACGATCCCAGTCGTCGAGAATCACGGCGCGGACCGGCTTGAGTCCGCCCTTGTAGTACGCTCCGACAGGCATCACCATGATCATGAAGGTGTACTCCTTCGCCGGCGCCACGCCGATCTGCGGGCCCGTGCCGATCAGGAGCGGACGCAGGTAGAGCGAGCCGCCAGTCCCGTACGGCGGCACGTACTCGGCGTTCGCGCGGATCACCTGCTCCGCGGCGTCTATGAACATCTCCTCCGGCACCGGCGGCATCACGCAGCGGACCGCGGTGCGGTACATGCGCTTCGCGTTCTCCTCCGGACGGAAGATCACGATCTTCCCGTCCTGCTGGCGGAACGCCTTCATTCCCTCGAAGCACTCCTGCCCGTAGTGCAGGCAGCTCGCGCCGATATGCATCGTTATGTAGGGATCCTTGACGAACTCCGGCGCGCTCCACGCGCCGTCCTTCCACGTGTAGCGGATGTGGCAGTTGACGTCGGAAAATCCGAAACCCAGCTTGGACCAGTCGATGTTTGGCATAGTTGACTCCTTGTTTGGCGGGATATTCTACCGCTTTTTCCCCGCCGACGCAAGACGCTATCGGACATCTGTTTTGCCGTTCGGCGTGATCTTGAGCGAAAGCGGGCACGACTTTCCCGTCTAATACCCGACGCCCACTCCAACAGTCTCGCCCACGCCCGGGAAGTTGTTCGCGGGTGAAGGCGCGAAGTAGTAGTTCACCTCGCCAGTGAAATTCTCGGGATCGACCGTCGAGCCGCCGGTGGGATACACCACCGTCGAACACGACGGCGTGTAGTACACCCACTTGCCCTTGTTCTTCCTGCCGGTGTTCCACTTGAGCGTGGCCGTGGCCTTGCCCGCCGTCGTCACCTTCACGGTGAGCGGACAGTTCTTCCCCTCCACGTCCACAGTGTACCGATACTCCTTGTACTTGTTCTTGCCAGTCACGAACAGCTTCTGGCCAACCTTCTTGTACGTGGAACCCCACAGGTCCTTGTGAAGGTACGCGGAGACGCCGTCTTCCGGGTCGTGCACAAGGACACCGCTGCCGTCGACATTGACCTCCAGTGTCTTTGTCAGCGTCCTTGTGACCGTCTTCCACTTCCCGTTCACCTTGACCTTCTCCTTGTACGCGTACCGCGCCGTCGCCAGTGTCCCGAAAGCCTGATTCCGCCTGACCACCTGGCCCTTGACATGCCACTCGTCCGTCCACGCATAGCTGTTCGCGCTGAACGTCCAGTTCGTGCCGTACACCTGGAACTTTCCGCTTATCTTGCCCGCCGAGGTGACGCCCATCGTCGCAAGCCCGACGACATTGGTCATGTTGAGGCTGAAATTCGAGCCCGTCACATTGATGGGGCTGGTGAACGTCTTGCCGTAGAACGCCCCCTTCGCATGCACCGGCAGGCCGTCCACCTCCAGCAGAAGGCGCTGGCGCACGGTCTTCCCGTTCAGCGTCGCCGTGACGGTGACGAGATACTTCCCCGCCTTCGCGGCGGAGCCTTCAAATCCCCACCACACGGGAGGGACGCGCTCCTGCGCGTCCGGATCGGTCGCAGAGGACTGCGACTCTCCCCCCTCCGACCTCACCAGCTTCATTCCCGCCGGCAAACCGCTCGCCGTCACTGTGGCGTTGCTGGTCGCCTCGAACGCGAGCAGGTCGTCGTACTTGAGTCCCGCCATGCCGCTTTCCAGGACGCCGCCCCCCGTGTTGAACCAAAGATCCAGCTCCGCGTCGTTCGCCACGACCTTCCACAGGATCTGCGCGGTCTTAGCGACGGTCTTCTTGTTCTTGCCCGTTCCCGTCGTCACGTTCTTCGTGAATGTGACCACGTACGTGCCGGGTTTCGTCGGCGTGCCGACTATCGTCTGGCCGTATTGCTTCAGCTTGGTCTTGTTCTTGTCGGAATACACGTTCGCCGCGGCGAACGCAAGACCCGCCGGCAGCCCGGCCACCTTCGCGACCTTCCCGCCAACCCCGGACACGGCCGGTAGGGTCACGCGTCCCGCGTGACCGCCATCCCATTCGCCGCCGCTCGCCAAATCCCAGTCCACAGGCACGTACGCCATCGTCGTGATGTTCGTCAAATCCTCTCCGAACCTCGCCGCGTCGACCGCCTTCGGCGTCACCAGCACCCGGTACTTCATCGTCTCGTTGTACGCGCCCTTCTTCTTCTTCGCGGTTATCGTGAACAAGCCGGCCTTCGTCGTTTTGCCGTACACCGAATACGGCAATGCGTTCGTGGTGACGGACACCACCTTCTTGCCCTTCATCTTCTTCGTCGTCACGAGCTTCGAAGTGTACTTGAGACCCGACGGCAGGCCCGACACCGTCCAGCCGTTCGTGACGCCTGGCAGGTAAAGCGGCGACTCGGCGTTCCAGACGGTTCCTACCGGGAACGTGCCAAGTTCCGTCACATCCTGCGCCAGCACCTCGATCGGCAGAGGCTCCGTCGTGGTCACACCATTGGCGGCAATGACGAGATACGCCGGATTAGTCCAGTAGTCCATCGCCGCCGTGGGCACGCCCTCGATCCACCACTCGCTCTTCGCCGCCTTCACCACCACCTTCTTCCACTTCCCCTTCACCTTCACCTTCTTCGTGACGGCGGCGTTGTACTTGAGCTTCAGCCCCGCCGGCAGCCCGTACGCCTTCACCGAGTACGCCGTCCCGTCCGTCGGCACATCATACCCCAGCTCCGACAATGTCGCCTTGAAGTACTCGCCCGCCGCAAGGCACCCAAATCCGCAGAAGTCGCAGAAGT
This sequence comes from Kiritimatiellia bacterium, assembly GCA_024694365.1. Lineage (GTDB taxonomy): Bacteria > Verrucomicrobiota > Kiritimatiellia > RFP12 > UBA1067 > UBA1067. The sequence continues at coordinate 49 of JAILJX010000124.1, read as the reverse complement.
GGTTGTTGTCGTCATCGACATGCGGGTCGCAGACCTCGATCCGCACCGT
>JAILJX010000033.1 GCA_024694365.1 Kiritimatiellia bacterium | reverse complement strand
TGATTAGGCGCATCGTGAATGGGGACGCACCCGATCTCCGTGTCTCCGTGCCTCCGTGTGAGAATGAGGAGTGAGGGAATGTGTTGCGCACCCCTCTAGCGACATTGCTCCGCAATGCTCGCTTCGCTTGTTGTATAGCCGTCGTGACCGTTGCGGTGGGTTTTTCACACGGAGGCGATGAGGCACGGAGATTGTGGGGTTCCTCCGTGCTCTCCGCGGCTCCGTGTGAGAAGATTGCGGCTGGCGGGCACGCGGGACGCGTGACCCTACCGCGTGGGAATGCGAGGTGGGGGTTGCATTTTGCGGGGTGTTTTGGTATATTACGGGCATTTGAACCAAGCGGAGAACCGAAATGTCCAGAAAGACGAGCCTCGAATGCGCCAATCTTAAGCAAGATCGCAGCCTGCCGATCCTTTTCGCGGCGGTTTTCGCTGCGTTTTCGGCGGGCGCCGTCACATGGAGCGGCGACGTGGAGGTGCCAGCGAACGAGGACGTGACGTGCCTTGATTCCGACCTCGCCAACATCACCTCGCTGAAGATCAACGCCGGCGCGACGGTGCGTTTCGCGACGTCCACGGCGCATAGCTTCCCGATCACAGGCTCCGGCACGATCATCAAGGAAGGCACCTCCACCTGGACGATGACTACCGCGATCCCCAACTTCAATGGCAACTACGAGATCGCCGCCGGCGTGGTGAGCTTCGGCATCAACAACGCGTTCGGCGCGGACAACGGCGCGTACAGGGTGACCGTGCGGAGCGGTGCCACGCTCGAATCCACCGCCAAGGCGGGCAAGGCGTCGAGCCGCTATATCCATATCGCTGGGTCAGGCGCGGCTGGGCGGAATGGCGCGCTTGAGCTGCCAGCCATCTCGAACACCGACGACTACATCAACCGAATCGTCCTCGATGACGATGCGACGATGTTCGTGCCAAGCGGTGGACTCTTCTTCCTGAAGTACACGCTGAATCTCGCCGGTCACCGGCTTAAGATCATCGGCGGCGGCGTGACCACTCTCATGGACACCTGCAACGTCTCCGCGACGGGAGAAATCTACCTTGAGAAGACGAATCTCGGCACGCCGGCATTGTGGTTCCGGTCCTGGAGCCATTCAAATCCCAGCTACCAGATTACGCCAAGCGATGGACCCATCGTCCTTGCCGGAGGCACCATCTATATCTACAGCGGCGTGAAGCCAATCATGCGTCCCCTCTACCTTTCCGGCACGAACTGGCTGAAACATTCGAGCAATATGAGGGCGACGGACTACTACTGCACCAACCACGCCAACTGGGCCGGCGCGGTGACGTTCACCAACCTTACGGGCCATTCGCGGCTGACCATCAACAACGAAATGGGCAACAGCTGGCCCTCCGCCTGCATGCTGTGCGTAAGCGGGCCGATCTCCGGCAACGGAATGGTTTACACATACTGCTCATCGTCGAACCGCGTGGCGCTGCTGAACCCGGCCAACTCCTATACGCTCGGCACCTTCATCGAACACTCCAACGCAAAAGCCAGCACGGTTCTCGGCTATCCCGGCTCGATCCCGAACGAGGACTTCTCCTCGGTCACGGCGAAAGTGGGATTTGTCGATCTCGCCGTGGCGGACGACTATTCGCGCTGGACCTTGGATGCGGCCGTAAGGTTCCTCACGGGCGCCAAGTTCCAAGACAGCTGCCGCCCACGCTTCACGAGCGAGTTCACCACGAACGGCGTTGGGCCGATCAAGATGCAGCTTTCCCGCGAGTTTCCGGCATCTGGCTTACTTGGCGCGCGCGGCGAGGTTAAGTTCGAGGGTGTTGGCAACACCGAACCGATCGGATTCGGCTGGCGCGAGGGCACGGCGCATCTCACGGGTCCTGATCCCATGCTGCTTGGAGAGGTGCGCCTGCACTTCCCGGACGCCGACACGGCGACCAATTCAACGGTGTACATCGACAACGGCGCGGACGTGACGCTTTACATCACCAATACGCTATACATCAGCCAGTACAGTACCAAGCAGGCGCGTCTCGTGGTCGCGAACGCCGTCCTCAAGAACTCCGACGTGATGAAGAGCGACTTCTACACCGGCTACGACAACAAGGACTGGGGCGGGCCGACGCGCGGCGGAGCGATATTCGCCGGCTATTACGCTCCTGGCATCCTTGAGGTTCTCGACGGCGCGGTGATCTCGAACCGCATCTTCGTGTGCGGGTATGGCCCCTCGTCTCCTTCGTATAGCGGCGGCAATGGCGCAGTGTACCAGCGCGGCGGCAAGGTGGTGGCGCTGGGCGCCACAAAGGGGCACCATACGTCGTGCGTGGGCATGGGCCAGTCTTCGAGTGTCTGCGGCTACTACGAGTTGAGTGGAGGGCTGCTTGAGGCGCGCGGACAATTCATCATTGGCGGCTATGGCTACGGCAGCTTCGCGCAGTATGGCGGACACGTGCTGGTATCGAACAGGCTTGACGCGGCTGCGGGCACGAAGCAGACGGGGATATCGATGGCCACCTGCAACCAGGGGAACGGTACGCTGTACATCAAGAAGGGATCATGGGACATCTTCTGCGGCGACATTGTTTTTGGTTCAGGTGACACGCCGAGGACGACGGTGGATTTCACGCTTGATGGCGAGGAGGCGCTGTTCGATGCGCACGACATCGCGATTTACGTCGCCCAAAGACAATCAAACGGCAGGTACAACATCAACCTGAACGGCGGCGTAATGCGCTGCGCCGGCATCCGCCTCCTTTCACGGATATACAACGGGACGGAGAACCTCACGAACAATGTGCTTTGCGTGAATTTCAACGGCGGCACGTTCAAGGCCGGCAAGGCCAACAGCGACCTGTTCGGATACAACACGGCAGACTCGTTTCTGTGGACGACGAACGTGGCGGTCTATGCCGGCGGCATGACGATCGATACGGACGGCAAGACGGGAATCACGCTCAAGACACCGGTACGCGGGGCCTATGGCAAGGGCGTGAAGTCCATCGCGCTTGCGGAGCCGATCAAGGATGTCAAATATATCAGCTCTCCGCGCGTGATCATCACTGGCGACGGCATGGGCGCTTCGGCATTCGCGCACTTCGATTCCACCAACATGGTGCTGGACCGCATCATCGTGACGGCACCCGGCTGCGGCTACACCTCGGCCACCGGCACGATCTACTACGGACGTGACGTGTACAAGACGCTCACCTCCGACGCCGGCGAGATCGTGCTTGAGGACAACGAGAACACCGGATCGTTCACGAAGGCGGGCGACGGCACGCTTACGCTCAACGCCACGAACACGTGGGGCGGCTCCACGGTGCTTGCGGGCGGCACGTTGAAGGCGGGCTGCGACTGGGCGGTGCCCACGAACAGCGCGGTGAGCCTCGGCGGGGGCGGCGTTCTCGACCTGAACGGCAAGGCGGCGCGCATCTCGTCCGTGGAGTACACGGCGGGCGGCGGAAGGATCATCAACACGTCGGCGGCGGAGCTGCCGGAGTCGTTCTCCTTGCGCACGACGGTGGAGGACATCGTGGCAGGGCGGGAGATCGCGCTGATCGGCGACCAGGATCTCGACGGGGTTCCGCTCACGGTTGAGGGCGAGGAGTTCACGGGGCTGGAGAAGGGCACGCGGTACAAGGTGCTTTCGGTCTCGGGCGGCAACCTGCTGAGCGCGCCTGCGGTCAGCGGAGCGATGCCGCCTGCGCCATGGGCGTACGTGGTGCGCGGGAACGACGTGACGCTGCAGTACGTGCGCGGCACCATGTTCGTGGTGAGGTAGCGGCCGGTCGTTGGCTTAGAGACAAAAAAGGAGATACGAGATGACGAGAAGAGAGTTCATGCGTGGAGCGACGCTCGCTGGCGCGGGCGCGATGGCGGGGTGCGCAACGGCGCCAAGGGCAGCGTGGAGGCCTGCGGACGAAAAGGCGTTCATCAAGGCGGCGCTCATGCACCTTGGCTCGAACATGTGGTGCGACGTGTACACGCCGATCCAGGGCGACAAGCCGCCGGAGAAGCGCTGGAGCGGCGTTCCGGGAAGGCGCGATTACATGCGCGCGCAGGATGACGTGTGGCGCGACTGCGTCGACGCGGTGAAGCGGAACGGCTTCAACCTGGTGGTGATAGACCTCGGCGAGGCGCTCGCATACCCGAGCCATCCGGAGCTCGCCGTGAAGGGCACGTGGAGCGTGGACAAGATGCGGCGCGAGCTTGACCGCCTGCGCGCGATGGGGCTTGAGCCGATACCGAAGCTCAATTTCTCCACCACGCACAACGCATGGATGAAGGAGTGGCGGCACAAGGTGTCCACCCCAGAATACCTCGACACCGTCGACGACCTGATCCGCGACGTCGCCAGGATATTCGACTATCCGCGGTTCTTCCACATCGGCTACGACGAGGAGACGATGGGTCACCAGGGCGGCTGGGGGCGCTTCGAGTACATCGTGGTGAGGCGCGGAGCGATCTACTGGCGCGACTTCCTGCGGTGCGTGGACACGGTGCGCTCGACGGGGTGCCGCCCATGGTGCTTCAGCGACAAGATCTGGCACGACCACGACAGGTTCGTGAAGTACATGCCTCGTGACGTGATCATGTGCCCGTGGAACTGCGTGGTGGACGAGAAGCATCCGGAGTACACGGTGACCATCAAGGAGATGGGGGAGCTTGGGTTCGACTTCATCCCCGACGGCTGCACCTACACGCGGAAGGAGGAGGGCATCGCCAAGAAGGAGCTGAAGACGGTGATGGAGTACTGCAGGGCCAACGTGCCGGCGAAGCAGATACTTGGGTTCATCGTGTGCCCGTGGACGATGTGCGAGCCAGGGGTGCCGAAGCGGAAGTTCATCGAGTCGATGGAGTACGGCGGCAGGATGTTCTCGCGCTGGGAGGCCGGCGGCAGCCTGGACGGTGATTAGTCGTTGGCCGGGAGCTGCGAGAGATGAGGAAGTTGCTGAGTGTGGTGGCGGCGGGGATCGCCGTTGGTGCGATGGGCGGAAGCCTTGAGCACCGCTGGGTGTGGGTCTGGGATCCGCTGCTGGCGACGAATTGCGTGGAGCGGGTCACGAAGATCGTTCGCGACGCGAAGGCGAACGGGATGAACGGGATGATGTTCCATTGCGGGCTGGATCAATGCAGGGACTGGCCGTACGAGCGCCATAAGCGGTTCGCGAAGATAAAGGAGACGTGCGACGAGACGGGGATTGAGATAATCCCGGCCATCTGGGCGGTTGGCTCCGGCGGGCTCGGCAACTACGATCTTGACCTCGCCGAGGGAATTCCCGTGGATGACGTCCCGTTCGTGGTCGAGGGCACGAACGCGGTGTTCGACGCCTCGCAGGCGTTCGCCACGAACCTGAGCGGGACCGCAGGGTTCCAGCGCGAAGGATTCTACAGGAGGCTCATCAAGAAGGTGACGGTGAAGCCGCGCCGGTACTACCGCTACTCGTTCGAGTTCCGCACGAAGGGGCTGGCGGGCGACAGTCCGTTCAGGGTGATAGCGCGCGACGCGAAGGTGAAGATGTTCTTCGAGCGCGAATGCATCGACGTAAAATACAGCCCCACGCAGGACTGGACGCCATGCAGCCTTACGTTCTCGTCCGGCGATTCCGACACGTTCTACATGTACATCGGGTTCATGGCCGGGTGGAAGGCCGGGGACTTCGAGGTGCGCAACCTCACGCTCGCCGAGACCTCCCCGCGACAGATCCTGAAGCGTCCGGGGGCGCCTTGCGTGCTGCGCAACGTCGCGACCGGCGAGACGTACGAGGAGGGGCGCGACTACAGGCGGCCTAAGCTGAGCTGGCCTCTTTCGCGCCAGGACCTGCCTGAGCGCCCGCTCGCGATCCTGCCGGGAAGCCGCATCAAGCAGGGCGACAGGCTGTCGCTAAGCTGCTACACGCCGGGGGTGGTGTATGGGAGGCAGCACTCCACGTGCCTCAGCGAGCCGAAGCTGTACGAGGCGATGGAGGATTCGGCGCGGCGGATCGAGGAGAGACTGCACCCGAAGCGGTGGATGCTCTCCACGGACGAGTTCCGCAACGGCGGCACCTGCGCCGCTTGCAGGGCGAGGGGCCTTACGATGGCGCAGATTTACGCGGAGGCCATCACGAGGGCGTTCAACACGATACAGAAGGTGCATCCGGGCGCGGAGGTGTACATCTGGAGCGACATGCTCGACCCGAACCACAACGCCGTGAAGGAGTACTACAACTGCCGGGGATCGTTCGAGGATACGTGGAAGTGGGTGCCGAAGGAGCTGGTGATCTGCTGCTGGTACAACAAGAAGAGCCATCTGTCGATGCCGTTCTTCGCGTCGAAGGGCTTCCGCACGCTGGCGGCGGCGTACTACGACGAGAAGCCTCCGTTCAAGTATTCGCGCAAGTGGCGAGACCTGGTGCTTTCCACCGAAGGCGCCACAGGCATCATGTACACGGCATGGTACAGGGGATACGGCGACCTTCCGGCGTTCTGCGAGATGCTGAAGGAGAAGTGAGAGGTCGGTCGTTAGCGGTTGGTCATTAGCTGTGAAAAAGGAAAAATGAGATGAGAAAGTTGCTGAGTGTGGCAGTGGCAGGGATTGCCGTTGGAGCTATGGGAGATGTGTTCCCGGACGCGGACGCGAGCCATGACATCTCGTCGGCCACCGCATGGGGCGGAGAAATCCCGGCGGCGGCGGAGTTCGATTCTCCGGCCACGACGTATGGCGCGAGCGGGGATGTCACGTTCGGGAAGGTGAAGGTGATGGAGGGCACCAACGCGTTCGACTTCTCCGCGACGCCTGGACGTACCGTGACGATCACCAATAGCGGCGGGCAAGCGTTCTGGCTTGCGGGCAGCAACTCATCGCTCGAGCTTAAGGGCGGCAAGTGGTTCATGGCTAACGGCGGGACGTTCTCCGTGGGTGATCCGGGTGGAGGCGGGTACGGGACGAACTCCGTGTTGACCCTCTCTGGCGGATGCGTGGTCACCAATGCAGGCGGGCTGAGCGTAGGGAGCTACGGCAACGTCGATTCCAAATTCGTCATCAGGGATGGCTCGTTCTTCCACCTTGCGAACAACGGACACATTACGTACCTCTCCACCACGCGGAGCGGCGCTTCGATGGAGGTGGTCGATGGCGGCGGCTTCTACTGCGGAGGGCTCTTCTGGATCGACGGGGGAGGATCTGCCGATCCCGCGATCGATTCGGACGTATCCCTGCTTGTGAGCGGGGCGGGATCGACGTTCGGGATCAAGAACGGAATCTACCAGGGCTCCGCGGGCCACGACTCCTCGCGCGTGACGTTCACCGACCATGCGGTGGGCAACATCGGCGGCTTGGTGAGCCTCGGCTACAGCAACCCATCCGGCGGGCATCTGTTCACGGTGGAGAAAGGCGCTACGCTCAACTGCGGCAGCGTGGCCATCGGGCACGGTACCAAGGCCCATGCCAAGACGAACAGGGTGGAGATCCTCGGCGCAACCCTGAACGTGGCGGCCGACCTGAACGTGGGCAACGCATCGACCTCGCGCATGAACGAGCTTTTCGTCTCGAACGCGACAGTCGTCTGCCAAAAGTTCATCGTGGGCGGCGGCAGCGAGTCCACGGGAAACAGGGCCGTGTTCTACGGGCCGGACACGCATCTGGAACTCTCCATCAACGACTCGTTCAACCTGTTCGGGAACACGTCATCCGGAAACGAAATCATCTTCGACGGCGTAACGTTTGAACATAAGACCAGCAAAAACGGCATCTACTTCTCCTTAGGCTCCAATACGGGCAACCTCGTGCGGGTGACGAACGGCGGTTCAATCAAGACCGACAAGGCCTTCCACATCGGCTACAACAACGACTTCAGCAACCGCGTGGAGGTGTTGAACGGCGGCAAGCTTGAGGCGGACGGTGCCGTTGTCGAACTCAAACGGCACGGGCAGACGCTCGTTGTCTCGAACGGAACCCTGATTTGCAAAAACCTCAACATCGGCGGCTACAACGACAAGACAGGGAGCGGTTGCCGGTTCCTGCTGATGGGGGAGCGCGCGACGTTCACCGAAACCGGCCGATCCGGCACATATCCGATCTTCTATTGTGGCCGGGATGGAGAGGTTCTGGTCTCGGATGGAGCGGTGTGGTCGTACGACCTCAACGGCGTGTACACGTCCATCGGCAGCGGCCTCACCAACAACACCGTCAGGGTCGTGCGCGGTGGCCATTTCAACGTCGCAAACGGACTCTTCATCGGCTACAACGGCGACCAGAACAGCGGGTTCTCGGTGGAGGACGGAGGATTCGTCGACTGCAAGAGCCTCACCATCGGCGCCGATTCGCAGTGGCTCGCCATCTCGAACGGCACGGTGACCGTCACGAACACCTGCTCAGTGGGCGCCGCGCAGGGTGGATGCACGAACCGCAAGTGCCGCATCGAGTTCAGCGGGCGCTTTCCGTCGATGACGGCAGGCTCAAACATGACAATGGATCGCACGGCCGAGCTGAGGTTCAACGTGCCTGAGGACGGCTATGCGAACACGCCGCTCACGATCGGCGGCAAGCTGAACATTAACGCCAGTTGCCGGATACTCGTGGACGCCGAGGCGTTCAGGGAGAAGATCGCGCGCAAGGCGAAGGTGACGCTCGTGTCCTTCGCCGGCGCGAACGAGATATCGGCCACTGCGCTCGAGGAGTCGAACGCATTGCTTGGGGAGGGGCTCGCGCTCACGGTGGAGGACAAGAAGATCGTGCTGAACGCGACGCGCGACTACGGGTCCAAGATGATTGTGAGGTAGTTGCCGGAAGCGAAAAAGGAGAAATGAGATGAGAAAGCTGTTGAGCGTGGCAGTGGCAGGGATCGCCGTCGGCGCAATGGGAGGGAGCCTTGACCATCGCTGGGTGTGGCTCACGGATTCGCTTGTGGCGACGGATTGCGTGGAGAGGGTCTCGAAGGTCGTTCGCGACGCGAAGGCTAACGGGATGAACGGTGTTATGTTCGGGTGCGGCATCGAGTTCTACAAGAACTGGCCGAAGGTGCGTCGCGACAGGCTCGAGCGCATCAAGGCGGTGTTCGAAGAGACGGGGATGGAGATGATCTCCACGATGTGGTCGCTCGGCTATAGCTCGATGCAGAACTACAACGTCAACTGCGTGGAGGGCGTGCCGGTGGAGGGCATCCCGCTTGTGGCGCAGGGCACGAACGCGGTCCTTGACGAGGCGGCGTTGGTGGTGAAGAAGCTCGACGCGAAGTCCGGGTTCCAGCGCAGCGGAGGCTACTGCCGGCTCATCAAGAAGCTGGACATCAAGCCGCACCGGCGCTACCGCTACTCGTTCGAGTACCGCACCAAGGGGCTTGCCGGCGACAAGCCGTTCAAGGTGATCGCGCGCGACGCCTGCAACCCGATGTACTTCGAGAGCGAGGCGCTTGAGCTCAAGTTCAGCCCCACGCAGGACTGGACGCCCTGCACGCTCGCGTTCAACAGCCTGGACTCCAATGCGTTCTACATGTACATCGGGTTCATGAGCGGATGGAAGGAAGGGGACTTCGAGGTGCGCAACCTTACTCTCGCCGAGACCGCGCCGGGGAACGTCATCAAGAGGCCTGGCACGCCGACAGCGCTCCGCAACGCAGCGACGGGGGAGGTGTACGAGCCGGGGCGCGACTACGTTGTGCCGAAGCTGAAGTATCCCGTCTCACGACAGGATCTGCCGCCGGTAAGGCTCGCGCTGCCGCCGGGGAGCAGGGTGAAGGCGGGCGACAGGCTTGTGTTCGACTGCTACGCGCCCGCGGTGGTGTATGGCAGGCAGGTGTCCACGTGCCTCAGCGAGCCGCAGCTCTACGAGAACCTTGAGGATTCAGCGCGGCGCACGGAGGCTGTGCTGCACCCGAAGCGGTGGATGCTCTCGATGGACGAGTTCCGCAACGGCGGCACCTGCGCCGCGTGCAGGGCGAGGGGGCTTACGATGGCGCAGATATACGCGGACGCCGTCACCAAGGCGTTCAACATAATCCGGAAGGTGCATCCCGGCGCGGAGGTGTACATCTGGAGCGACATGCTCGACCCGAACCACAACGCCGTGAAGTCCTACTACAACTGCCGGGGGTCGTTCGAGGACGGCTGGAAGTGGGTGCCGAAGGAGCTGGTGATCTGTTGCTGGTACAACAAGAAGAGCCATCTGTCGATGCCGTTCTTCGCGTCGAAGGGCTTCCGCACGCTGGCGGCGGCGTACTACGACGAGAAGCCGCCGTTCGAGTATTCGCGCAAGTGGCGCGACGTGGTTCTCTCCACCGAAGGCGCAACCGGCATCATGTACACCACCTGGCGCAACGCATACGCCGACTTGCCAGAATTCAGCAGGATGCTTGACTTGTCAGGCGCGAAGTGATATACTACGCGCCGTTTTTTCAACCAGGGAGGGTTTTTCCTCCGCAAGCATCGGAGCGTAGCGCAGTCTGGTAGCGCGTTTGGTTCGGGACCAAAAGGCCGAGGGTTCAAATCCCTCCGCTCCGACCAATCCCTAAGATCGTCCATTCAGCCGTCTCGCAGTTTTGCGGTGACCATCTTGAAAAATGGGCGGCAATTTGATATACTTCACCTCAAATTTTTAAAGGAGAAGAACAAATGCAGCTGCTGGGTCAAGGTTTGGTTTTGATGGTCGCAGGAATGGGTATCGTTTACCTGTTCCTGATCGTCCTTATTTTCACGGCGAAGTATTCTTCGGCGTTCGTGGCCCGGTTCGACTCCATTCTCCCGCAGGACGCGCCGAAGAAGGCGCCCAAGCCGGCGGCGGCGAACGACGACGCAAACATCGCCCTCGCGATTGCCGTGGCGATGCGGTAGCGCTCCGGCGGCCGACCGACTGGCCGCCGACATCACATCTTGCAACATTCAATTAAAGGAACAGAAAGCAAATGGCCAAGAAGACAGTAAAGTACATGCTCACGGCGTTCCGCGACGGATTCCAGTCCGTCGTCGGCGCGCGCGTTCTCTCCAAGGACTCCCTCCCGTGCGTGGAGGAGGCGTATGCGGCGGGCGTCCACTGGTTCGAGGCCGGCGGCGGCGCGCGTTTCCAGAGCTGCTACTTCTACTGCCAGGAGGATGCGTTCGACGTGATGGACGCGTTCCGCAAGGCGGCGCCCGAGGCCGATCTCCAGACGCTTTCGCGCGGCGTGAACGTGGTGGGTCTCGAATCCCAGCCGAGCGACATGATCAAGCTCCATGCCCAGATGTTCAAGAAGCACGGCATGTCCTCGATCCGCAACTTCGACGCGCTCAACGACGTGAACAACCTCAAGTGGTCCGGCCAGTGCATCCACGATGCGGGCCTCAACCACGAGGTGGTCGTCACGATGATGGGTCTGCCGCCCGGCATCGACAACAAGGGCACGCACACGCCGGAGTTCTACCGCGACCGCCTGAAGATGATCATGGACGCGGGCATTCCTTTCGACCGTGTGGCGTTCAAGGACGCGTCCGGCACCTCCACGCCTGCCACAGTCTATAACACGATGAAGCTCGCGCGTAAGCTGCTCGGCGACAAAGTGCACATCCAGTTCCACTCGCACGAGACGGCCGGCAACGGCGTGGCGTGCTACCTCGCGGCGCTCAAGGGCGGCGCGGACGGCATCGACCTCTCGATGGCGCCGATGAGTGGCGGCACCTGCCAGCCCGACATCATCACGATGTGGCACTGCCTTGATGGCGATCCCGATTTCTGCTTCGACTTCGACATCAACAAGATCAAGAAGGCCGAGGACTCCTTCAAGAACGCGATGAAGAAGTACTTCCTTCCGCCGGAGGCGATGAACGTCAACCCGCAGATTGTGTGGAGTCCGATGCCGGGCGGTGCGCTCACCGCGAACACGCAGATGCTCCGCGACAACGGCATGATGGACAAGTACGACGACATGATCGCGGAGATGTACGACTGCGTGCGCCTCGGCGGCTTCGGCACGTCGGTGACGCCCGTCTCGCAGTTCTACGCCCAGCAGGCGATACAGAACGTCATGTTCGGCAAGTTCAAGAAGTTCTCCCCGGGCTACGCAAAGATGGTGCTCGGATACTTCGGCAAGACTCCCGTGCCGCCGGATCCTGAGATCGTCAAGAAGGCGTCGGAGTTCATGGCCTCCAGCGAGCTCAACAAGGCCTACAGCCAGCCTACGACGAAGACGGTTCTCGAGATGAACGACGCCGACCCCAAGAAGGGCGGGGCGGTCGCAAAGAAGATGCTCGAAGAGGCGGGGCTCCCCGTCACCGACGAGAACGTCTTCATCGCCGCGTCCTGCAAGGAGAAGGGCATCCTCTTCCTCAAGGATCCGTCCAAGGCGCCCATGGGCTGCCGCTTCGCCGACTCCGCCGCCCCCAAGGCCGGCGGCTCGAAGGACGGCGTCACCGTCATGATCGGCGGCAAGGCTTACGGCGTCAAGATCACGGGTGACGGCAAGGCTGTCGTCAACGGCAAGGAAGTGTCCTTCACCAGCGAGGCCGGAATCAAGTCGGCCCCGGCGGCAGCTGCGGCTCCGGCGGGCGGCCAGGAGATTAAGGCCCCCGTTCCCGGCACGATTCTCCGCGTAACCGCCTCCAGCGGCACGAAGGTCGCCAAGGGCGACGAGATCCTCGTCATGGACGTCATGAAGATGGAGACCCCCGTCACCGCGCCTTGCGACGGCACGGTCACCGTGGTCGTGAACGCGACCGACAAGGTCGCCACCGGCGACACCCTCGCGACGATCGGCTAAGGAGCCCTGCAATGAAGAAATTCCTTACAGCACTTCTGGTCGCCTCCTTTGCCTGCGCATCGTTCGCAGGCGAGGAATCGGCGCCCGCAAAGCCGGCTTGGGAGACGACTCTCGCCAAGGTCAAGAATCTCACGTCAGATACGGGCATATCCGGCTTCATAAAGAAAGAGGCTCCCGCGTACATCACCGGAAACTTCGCGGCGTCGGATCGCCCCGAAAAGCCGGATATCGCAAATCCGGGCATCCGCGAGAATCCCGCCAAATACGCGAACCGCAACGGCTTCTGGGTTACGACCGAGCAACAGGCCGCCGCGTTCTCGACGGCGAAGCACAAAGTAGAGATCGGGGAATGGATCGGCGGATACTTCGACGAGAAGGGCGCGTTCGTCGCTGGACACAAGGTCAAAACCCTTCTCGGCATGCCGTACGGTGTCGGACAGTTGATCATGATTCCGCTCTGCCTCATCATGATCTACCTCGCCATCGTAAAGGGATTCGAGCCGCTGCTTCTGCTCCCGATCGGCTTTGGCGGACTCCTCGCCAACTGCCCGCTTGCAGGCGTCACGGCTCCTGCCATGATGCATGACGGCGTAATCGCGTTTCTTGAGTCCGGCGTTCCCGTGATGACGGGCGGAATCGTCGAGCCCGGCGGATTTCTGCACTACTTCTTCACGCTGGGAATCGACACCGGCGTCTTCCCGATCATGATTTTCATGGGCGTAGGAGCGATGACGGACTTCGGTCCCCTGATCGCCAATCCGAAGATGGCCCTACTCGGCGGCGCCGCGCAGTTCGGCATCTTCTTCGCGCTCTTCGGAGCTCTCGGACTCGCTGCGCTCTTCGGAGCCGACTTCTTCGGCGGAGTCGACCCCGTCAAGGCTGCAGCCTCTATCGGCATCATCGGCGGAGCTGACGGCCCGACGGCCATCTGGCTCACGTCGCGCCTCGCCCCGGACCTTCTAGGCGCGATCGCAGTCGCAGCGTACTCCTACATGGCGCTCGTACCGATCATCCAGCCGCCGATCATGAACGCGCTCACCACCAAGGCCGAGCGCGCGATCAAGATGCCGCCGCTCCGCGAGGTCAAGCGCATCGAAAAGATCTGCTTCCCGCTGATCGTTCTCCTCCTCTGCGCCGTGCTTCTGCCCTCGGCAGTGCCGCTCATCGGCGCGCTCATGCTCGGCAACCTCGCGAAGGAAGCGGGCCCGTCTGTCGCGCGCATCTCCGACACGATGTCCAACGCGCTCATCAACATCGTGACGATCATGCTCGGCCTCTCCGTCGGCTCCAAGCTCGCCTGCGAGAAGTTCCTCTCGGGAACGACGCTCGGCATCCTCGCGCTGGGCCTTTGCGCGTTCTGCGTGGGGACGGCGGCCGGCGTGCTCATGGCGAAGCTCATGAACCTCCTCTCGAAGGAGAAGATCAATCCGCTGATCGGCTCCGCCGGCGTCTCGGCCGTTCCGATGGCTGCGCGCGTCTCCAACAAGATCTCGCTCCAGAACGATCCGACGAACTTCCTGTTGATGCAGGCCATGGGGCCGAACGTCTCGGGCGTAATCGGTTCCGCTGTCGTCGCCGGCGTTCTCTATACGCTCTGCCGTTGATGACGGGCATGCCTGAATATGAGATCGGCCGGACGGTTTCCGGAAGCGCCGGGGCGATAGCTGCCGCCTACCGCGACTTCCGGGAGCAGCCGATCGATGAAACGCGACTCGCCCCGAGCCGCGTTTCGCCGTTCACTTCCAGAAGGCTGACGCTCGCCGGAGAAGCTTCGGTGGCGGGCGTCGGCACATTCAAGGGATGCCGCAAGCAGACCATCACATTCGCGCCGAGCGCGAAGCCTGGATGGTGGATCAGGCGGCTGGACCATCCTGCGCAGCTCGATACGTTTGTCGACATATCAAATCTTTGGACAAGCGCGCAGAATCTTGTGCTCCGCTCCGGGTCTCCCCACAACTATTTGCGCATGGTCGAGCACATAATCGCGCTGCGCGCGGGGTTGGGCGTAGACGACGTTCTGCTGAAAGTCAATTCCGGAGATCCTCCGCTCTTCGATCAGTCGTCCCTTCCGCTCGTCAAGGCCGTAGAGCATGCGAAAATCGTGGAGACCAGCGCGCCGGCGACATACGTTACGGTGAAGGAGCCGCTGGCTTTCGGAGGCGACCGCGGCGATTTCCTGCTTTTCCTTCCGGCGCGCAAGGGCGAGACGAATCTGCGGATAGATTGCGCGATCCGCTGGAATACGGTGATAGGCCGGCAGAGGGTTCTCTTCGACGCAACGCCCGATACGTTCCGCTATGCAAGCCTCGCCCGCACGAACGCAACCCGCAGGCAGTATCTTCTCGCCAAGACGGTAGGCAAGCTTTTTGCGGCGACGCGCAATCTCGGCTATTACGAGGGTAACATATTGATCCATGGCCGCAAAAAGTACTACACAGATCCGAGATTTCAGGCAGGGGAGAAATTCCTCGAACCGGTTTGGCATCGCGCCACGCTGGATCTTATGGCGGCGCTTTCGCTTTTCGGGGCGGATCGTTTCATAGGGACGGTGGTGAGCTATCGCGCCGGGCACACGCTGGACTGCAACGCAGTCAGGGCGCTATACCGCAACGACCTTCTTGAAGAGGTCCATCCGGAGTCGTGACATGCTGAAACTTTCTCGACCGCTGATTGTATTCGACATAGAATCCACCGGGGTCATCCCCCGAAAAGACCGCATAATCGAACTCGCAGCCATCAAGGCAATGCCGGACGGCAGCGAGGTGTCCAAGTGCTGGCTTCTCAATCCTACCGTTCCGATTCCGCCGGAGACTTCCGTCATACACGGGATAACGGATGAAATCGTCAAGGACTGTCCGACTTTCGCGGAGAAGGCCGCCGAGATTTTTGCGTTTTTCGAAGGTTGCGATCTGTCCGGGTTCAACTCCGACCGGTTTGACATCCCTTGCCTTGAAGAGGAGTTCGCCCGCACAGGCAGGAATTTCGCCGCAACGTCGCGAAAACATGTGGATGTCCAGCGCATCTACCATCGGAAGGAGCCGCGCGATCTGTCTGCGGCGGTCAGGTTCTATCTGGGGCGCGACCATTCCAATGCGCACAGTGCGGGGGCTGACGCGGCGGCAACGCTGGAAGTTCTCAAGGCGCAGCTGGAGAAGTATCCCGATATTCCGCGCGGCGTCGACGAACTGGACGAATACCTTGTCCCGCACGATCCGCTCAACGCGGACAGAAACGGAATGCTCCGCTGGCGCGACGGAGCGCTTACGGTCAATTTCGGCAAGAAAAAGGGTGAACCGCTCTCCAAACTTCTCGTAAACGAGCCCAATTTCCTGAAATGGATGCTGAAAGGGGATTTCGATACGGAGGTCAAGATGATAATCCGGGATATTCTTGACAACGGACGTCTTCCCCCGGCGCCAAAGGTGTGATATAATATAAGAGACATGAATCGCAGAATCGCAAAAAACGTCTTTGTTTCCGTTGCTTTCGCTGCGGCGTCGGCATATGCGGTATCGGTTGGTCCGGGGACGCATTATGCGACCGACGCGTATCCCGGGTTCGACAGCGAGTCCGGCATCGTCGAGCCGGATCAGAAATCGCCCGGTTTCTTCTCGTGGTGGAGCGGTCCGAAAATGACGACGCCGGCAGATCAGCTTGCTTGGGCGCGCGAGCTGGAGGCCAACGAGAAATACGGCAAGGCCAGGGACGCGTACGAGGCGCTTGTCGCCGAATGGCCTGCCTCGGCGGAGGCTCCTGTCGCCCAGCAGGCGATAGCCGATCTGCTTTACGGCAAGACATTCGATTACATCGAGGCGTTCGAAGAGTACAAGTATCTTCTCGACTTCTTCTCCTCGCGCTGCGACTACGATGCCATCGCACGGCGCATGTACGACACTGCATGCGAGATGCGCCGCGCCGGGAAGACCGTTTTCTTCGTCCCGTTCGCGAACACCACAGACGTCCGGCGCGCTTTCGAGTGCGTCGTGCTGCATGCGCCAGGGGCTTCGTACGCGCCGGAGGCCTTGCTGACGATAGCGGAGCTGAGGGAGGACGAGGGGCTTTGGGAGAAGGCCATAGAGGTCTATGAGACGCTTCGCAACATTCATGCCGGGACTCCCGAGGCTGTCCTGGCTCTCGGGCGGGAGGCGAAGGCGAGGATGAAAGTCCTGCGAGATCACGAATACAACCGTGCACGCGCAATGGACACGATGGGTTTCCTTGCGATGGCCCGCAAGACCAACCGGGACAGTGCGCTGGCGGCCGATCTCGACCGCTGGTATGCAGAGACGTCGGCCCATTTCGAGGACGAGGCCTTCGCCGCCGCGAAATTCTACGATTCCAAGACGCGCACTCGCCGCGGAGCCGTGAGCGCGTACGAAAAGTTCCTGCGCGAGTACCCCGCAAGCCGCCATGCCGGGGAAGCGCGCGAGCGTCTGAGGGAGCTCCAGACTACGCCGGAGGTTGTGAAATGAAAAAGACAGTCCATGCCGTTTCCCTGTCCGCCGTACTGCTTCTTGCGGGCTGTGCATCCTACTCGTGGCGTCCTTCCGTCCCCGCCGAATCCAGGACGGTGGCCGTTCCTGTTTTCCGCAATGCGACGGATGTTTCGGCGCTCGGCTCCGTCGTGACATCCCAGGTGCTTCGCGAATTCCAGCGCGAGGGCACTTATGTCATCGCGTCTCCGGGAGACGCGGCGCTCGAGGTGCAGGGAGAGCTCGTTTCGTCGTCGTCGCCGTCGGTGGCTTACGAAAGGCGCACCGGCGCGCGCACGCGCGAACACAGGTTCCGCGCAAAAGCAGTAGTGAGCTTCATAGACAAGCGTTCCGGCAAGGTTCTTGTCGACAAAAGGAAATACACCGCCGAGACGACTTTTCTTGCGAATGACGACATTCTTACGGGGGAGCGCGACGCTTCAGGCAGAATCGCCGAGGATATAGCGCGGCAGATCGTGGACGACGCGACCTCTCTCGCCTGGTGATGCCGGGTACGGCGAAAGGAGAAAAATGAACGGTGTGCATGCTGTCATAGAACTCAAGATAACTCCGCAGCGCGATTGCGGTTTCGGGAAAATCGCCGAACGCGTAGCCCGGTTCGAGCAGGTGGAGGCGTGCTTTCTCATGTCCGGAGCCTACGACCTTCTGGTTTTCGTGAAAGGAGACAGCCTTCAGGATGTCGCCCAGTTCGTTGCGCAGGACCTTTCCACGATTGACGGGGTCCTTTCAACGGCCACACATTTCATGCTCAAGACATACAAGGCGCAGGGAGTCGGAGCGAATCTCGGCGACGATGGACGTCTGGCAGTCTCTCCTTGAGCCCAACACAGAAACGGAGGTATCCAATGGCGGTCGATCTTGCACAGAAAGCTCAGAATTTCACAAACCGCGGACGTCAGGCGCTTGAGTCGGGGCGTTACGAGCTTGCCGTGGACATGCTCATGGAGGCGATTTCAGCCGCACCTGACGTTCTGGAGACGCGCAAGCTTCTGCGTACGGCGCAAATCGCGAATTTCCGCAAAAACGGGAAGATCGGTTTCGGCGCGAAGCTCGGCTACATGATGGACCGCAACAAGATCATGGCGCTCGTAAAGAAGGGGAAAGGAGTCGAGGCCATGGCCGAAGCCGAGAAGCTTCTCTGCAAGAACCCGCTCGACGGAGATAACATCGAAGCGGCGGTCAAGGCGGCAGAGGCCGCCGGGAAGACGGATCATGCGGCCATTTCCATCGAGGCTGCATACGAGTGCAGCAACAAGGACCCTGCGCTTCTTGAACGCATAGCCACATACTACCAGATGGCGAAAAACTGGGAAAAGGCCCGCGATGCATACCGCAAGCTTGCCGAAGCGAAACCTGGCGACCAGAGAATCATGCAGCTTTTGAAGAATACCGAGGCCCAGGCGACGATGAACGCGGGATGGTCGCAGACCGCAGGGAAGAAAGGCGGCTTCCAGAATCTGATCGCGAACAAGGAACAGGCCAAAAAGCTCGATCAGGCGAACAAGGCCGTCATCACAGGCGACGATGCCGAGGCCTTGATAGCCGAGAAACTGGCGCAGATAGAGAAAGAACCGAAGAACATGAACTACCGTCGCGCGTTGGCGCGTCTGTACGTCCAGAACAAAAGGTTCGATGAGGCGGTGGAATGCCTTCAGCAGGCGATAGAGGCGGCAGGATCCATGGATCCGGAGCTCGACCGCATGCTGTCCCAGACCACGATCCAGTACTATGATCAGCAGATAGAAGCATACCGTTCGGCAGGAGACGAGGAAAACGCGGTTGAACTCGAGAACCAGAAGAACCAGTTTGTCTTCGACGATCTGGCCGCCCGTGTCGAGCGCTACCCGAACGATCTCCATCTCCACTACGAGCTCGGTCTTCAATACTACACGTACGAATACTACGACGAAGCGCTGGAGCATCTGCAGCTTGCGCAGAAGAGTCCGAAGGATCGTCTTTGGGCGCTATACTATCTCGCGATGTGCTTCCTCCAGAAAGGCCAGGCCGATATGGCCGTCATGCAGCTCGAGACGGCGCGCGATGCGCTTCCGACCATGGACGATCTCAAGAAAAAGGTTGTGTATCAGCTCGGTCTGTGCGCCGAGGCCTCGGGAGATCTGGAGAAGGCCTACAGATACTACAAGGACGTCTATTCCACCGACGTGGGCTTTGAAGACCTTTCGGAGAGGATGCTCGCTGTTTCTCAGGCTCTGAAGAGCAAGTGAGAGATCCAGGGTTGAAATCGCCCGGAGAGGGTGGCAGCCCCAAGGAGAGTCGAACTCCTCTACCAAGCATGAAAAGCTCGTGTCCTAGCCGATAGACGATGGGGCCACAAAACGGAGAATAGTATATCATATTCGGCGGCTGGAAATCAAGCGGGAAAATGACGGAAAAAGAGGCATACGTAGCTTTCAACCTGACGGAGCAGATCGGGTCGGTGAAAGTCGCCTCGCTTGAGCAGCGCTTCGGGTCTGTCGCGGCGGCGTGGGAAGCTTGGCCATCGAAGGTTTCGCGGTCCGGCGGCGCGGTGGATTGGACCGGGGAAATGAAGCGTGCGGAGCGCTTTGGCGTCACGATCGTCACCCCTGCCGACGAAACGTATCCCCGCATTCTCATGGAAGCGCCAGGGCGTCCTCTCTGTCTCTATGTGAAAGGCGATCCTGCGGCACTTTCGCCTCCGGCGCTGGCTGTAATCGGCACTCGCAGGGCAACTCCTTACGGCGCCGATGTCGCCTACCGGCTTGCGCGGGATCTCTCGGCCGGCGGATGGTGCATAGTGTCGGGACTGGCGCTCGGCATAGATGCGGAAGCCCATCGTGGCGCGCTTGCTGCGGATGGAGTTACCGTAGGGGTTCTGGGCTCCGGGCTCGACTGTTTCTATCCCGAGCAAAACCGCGAACTTGCAAGAGAGATCGTGAAGCGCGGAGGCGCGGTTGTGAGCGAATTCCCGTTCGGACGTTCGCCGGACACGCAGACATTCCCCCAGAGAAACCATGTCGTCGCCGGTCTTTCCCGGGGCGTGATAGCAGTGGAGGCCCCCGTAAAGAGCGGGACTCTGATCACGACGGGAATAGCGGCCGATCTCGGAAGAACCGTAATGGCCGTTCCCGGACGGGTGGACAGCCGTTCTTCCGCGGGATGTCTTTCGCTGATAAGGGAAGGCGCCCAGCTTGTGCGCAATGCCCGCGATGTGGAGGAGGCTATGGGAGAGCTTATCCCTGTCTCCGGCAACTCGCATCCGGCCCCTGCGCCGCATGGGATGAATCCGGTCAAGCCTGAGAATCCGGTCAAGCCTGAGAAGGAGAAGACCGCTCCTCGCCCGGATGACAGGCCGAGGCCCGGTTTTTCCGTAGAGGAGGCGATCGTCATGCGACACGTCGACATAGAAGGGGTCAGCGTCGATTCCCTTATTGAGCGTACGGGACTTTCCGCTGCGAAGGTGAACGCTCTTTGCATGACATTGCGCTTGAAGGGGGCGGTCCGGTTTTTTCCGGGGAATCGTGTGGCTCTGCCCCGTCAAGATTGATGCGGATTTGCCAATGAAAGGATCGAGCGGCCTATTTTCCGTAAAAATGCGGGCGTCGTGTTCGCGGCGGCATATTTCGGGTGCCGAAAAGATTGTTCCGCCGCATGCCGTACCCCATACCGTTTCGCAGTTGGCCGAACGCGCGCTGAACCATCCAAAGGGCGTTCCGGATTTCATAAACATCAAGATTGAAAATCCGGGAGCGATTGTCCGGCTGGAAGCGCTTCCCGTGGTGACGGAGCGCACATCCACTCCGGATGAAGGCCTCGCACGCGCAGCATCGCTCTTGAAGGAGGCGGGCGTCCTGCGCATGGACGAGATAATGGCCCTTTTCCGCGAGACGTATTCGATGCGAGGCGCGATGCTTTTGGATGCGGACACCCTTGAACGTCTCGAGCCGGATCGCGAACGCGGCGTGCGGGCTACTTGCATGGACGATTCCGACTCGATTCTCAAGGGCACGGCGGGAGGGAAAAACCACTATGCGGAGGCGATTGTCCTTGCGACAAAAGTGGCGAACGCGCCGGGCATCGTCGGCGAGATATGCGTTTCGGACGATCCCGACTATGTGACCGGATATGTTGCGACGAGAAATATCGGATACAGACGCATAACGGTCATCAAGGAGAAGGGCGACCCTGCGGGCGGGCGCATCTTTTTATATCGCGGCAGACGCGAGGATGTCGCGTCGACAATCCGCTTTCTGGAGAAGACCCCTGTCGTCGTGGAAGGCGTCCCTGTTCTCGGCGCTGTCGCCGAAGAGCGGCGCATGGACGGGCTTGCGGCCGAGATGTCGGTCATCGACAGCGCCGGATTGAGGCGCGGGATTCGCGTGCTGGATTCTCCGGCCGGACCGGAAGCGCTTGCGGGCTGCAGGCGCCTCGCCGTACTTTCGTCCAACGACTATCTTGATCTCGCAAGGGATCCCCGCGTGACTGCAGCGGCATCCGGGGCGTCCGCAAAGTGGGGGGCGGGATCCGGCGGGTCGCGGCTCACCACCGGCACGCAGCCTCCTCACGTCGCGCTGGAGAGGCATCTCGCCTCGTTCAAAGGGACGGACGATGCCGTGCTTTTCGCGACAGGCTATATGGCGAACGTGGGCACCATCCAGGCGCTCGTCAAAAAGGGCGATGCGATTGTGTCGGACGAACTCAACCATGCTTCCATCATAGACGGGTGCAGGCTTTCGGGGGCGGACGTGATCGTCTACCGACATGGCGACATGGACGATCTGGCGCGCAAGCTTTCATTCTGCCGGGAGCACCGGCGGCGGCTTGCCGTGTCGGATGCGGTTTTCTCGATGGACGGCGACATGCTCGATCTTCCGCGGTTCCTTGACGTTTGCAGCGCCAACGACGCATTCTCCATGATAGACGAGGCCCATTCCACCGGAGTGGCAGGGGCGACAGGACGCGGACTCGTCGAGCATTTCGGATGCGGACATCCCGACATTCTTCTGGGGACCCTCTCCAAGGCGCTGGGATCGGCAGGAGGATTCGTCTGCTGCTCCGGAGAAATCGCCGATTTTCTCAGAAACCGCGCAAGGAGTTTCATTTTCTCGACGTCACCGTGTCCTGCCGCCGCTGCCGCCGCAGACGCCGCCCTCACCGTCCTCGAGAACGAACCGTGGCGCGTGGAGAAGCTGCGGGAGAATGTCGGCTTCTTCACAAGAGAGCTGGCGCGGCGCGGCATAAGCGCCAAAAGCCCCTCTGCGATAGTGCCCATCCCCGTCGGAGACGAGCGGCGCGCGATGGCTGCGGCCTCTGCGCTGGAGGAGAGCGGGTTTCTGGTCCCTGCCATACGCTACCCTGCGGTTCCGATGGGCGCAGCGCGTCTCAGGGTGGCGCTGATGAGTTCCCACACGCGCGAAACGCTTTCGTCAGCCGCGGAGGCGATTGCCCGTGCGCTCGGAAATTTGGTATAATACCTCTTCAAACGAAAGGAAGAATCAAATGACGGTTTCGGATGATGTCAAATACATAGGCGTGAACGACCATGACATAGATCTGTTCGAAGGTCAATATGTCGTTCCGCGCGGGATGGCGTACAATTCATACGTGGTCAAGGATTCCAAGATTCTCGTGTTCGACACGGTGGACCGCAGATTCGGCGACGAGTGGCTCGCCAATCTCAGGGCGGAGATAGGCGACAAGCCGGTAGACTATCTCGTTGTCCAGCACATGGAGCCGGACCACTCGGCGAACATCGACCGCATCCTCCGCGAGTACCCCGGGGCCACCGTGGTGGCCAGCGCCCAAGCCTTTGCGATGATGAAGAATTTCTTCGGCACGGACTATCCCGACCGCCGCCGCATCATCAAGGAAGGGGATACGCTTTCGACGGGACGCCACACCTTCACTTTTGTCGCAGCGCCCATGGTGCATTGGCCCGAGGTCATGGTCACGTTCGATTCGGCAGACGGGATTCTCTTCTCGGCCGACGGATTCGGAAAGTTCGGCGCGAACGACGTCGAGGATCCTGAGGGTTGGGACTGCGAGGCCCGCCGCTATTACATCGGGATCGTCGGCAAGTACGGCATGCAGGTGCAGTCGCTTCTCAAGAAGGCCTCCGGCCTTGCCATAAAGACAATCTGTCCGCTGCACGGTCCGGTGCTGAAGACTCCGGAGGAGATCGCCCATGCGGTAAAGCAGTACGGCACGTGGTCCTCCTACGCCGTGGAGTCGCCGGGAGTTCTTGTGGCCTACACTTCCGTATACGGGCACACAAAGGAAGCGGTCCTCAGATTCGTCGATATCCTGAAGGCGAAGGGCTGCCCAAAGGTTGCCGTTGCGGATCTCGCGCGCGACGATCAGGCGGAGGCCGTCGAAGATGCATTCCGCTACGGAAAGCTTGTCCTCGCGACAACCACCTACAATATGGACATCTTCCCGTGGATGCGCCATTTCATCGACCACCTTACCGAGCGCAACTACCAGAACCGGAAAATCGGGTTCATCGAAAACGGTTCCTGGGCGCCTGCCGCGGCAAAGGTCATGAGGGGGATGTTCGAAAAGTCCAAAAACATCGTCTTCTGCGATACCGCCGTGACGGTGAAAAGTTCGCTTGCCGCCGCTTCTTCGGCATCGCTGGAGAAACTGGCGGAGGAGATTCTCGCCGACTGAACCGCCCAAGACCCGATGAACGCGAAAGTATCGTCCGAAATCGAAGTTCTCCAGGAGATAACTGCGGCGATAGTGCGCGAGCGCAACGTCCGCCGGCTCCTGGAGCACGTCCTCGAAATTCTCGAGCGCAGGATGGGGATGATACGCGGGACGTTTGCGCTTGTTGAAGGCGACGAACTGAGGATAGAGGCCACGACAAAGGCGATCAACGCCGAAGAAAGGGCCAACGGACACTACAGGATAGGCGAGGGCATAACCGGCATCGTCGCGAAGACGGGCCGTCCCGAAGTGGTGCCTGACGTCCGCAAGGACCGCCGCTTTCTGAACCGCACGGGCGCACGGGATGCGAACGAGGCGCTTTCCTTCGTGTGCGTCCCTCTGGTCCATCTCGGGCAGGTCATCGGGACATTGTCGGTCGATCGCGCCATGAGGGGCGACACGACCTCTCTTGTCGACGATGTGAAGCTTCTGGGGATAATCGCCAACATCACTGCGGACGCCGCGTCCGTATGCCGCGAAGAGCGCGCCGAGCACGAAGCGCTCGTCGAGGAGAACCGCCAGCTGCGCGACATGCTTACGGGCAATCCCGGAGAACTTGTCGGCAATTGCCGCGAAATGCGCGCAGTTTACGAACAGATACGCCAGGTCGCGCCGAGCGGCGCCACCGTTCTGGTAAGGGGGGCGAGCGGTACGGGGAAGGAGCTCGTCGCGCGCGCCATCCAGAGCCTTTCCTCGAGAAGCGCAAAGCCTTTTGTCGTTCTCAACTGCGCGGCGCTGCCGGAGGCGCTTGTCGAGTCGGAGCTTTTCGGACACGAGAAGGGCGCGTTCACGGACGCACGCGAGCGCAGGATAGGCCGGGCGGAGGCCGCCGATGGAGGAACGCTGTTCCTTGACGAGATAGGGGATTTGACGGTTCCTGTGCAGGTGAAGCTTCTGAGGTTTCTGCAGGACCGTACTTTCTCCCGTGTCGGGTCGAACGAGGTTCTCAAGAGCGACGTGCGTTTCATTGCCGCAACGAGCCGCAATCTCGAGGATCTCATGGCCAGGAAGCTGTTCCGCGAAGATCTCTACTACAGGCTCTCCGTTTTCCCCATCGCGATACCCGATCTCGCCTCCCGCACAGGCGACATAGTCCTTCTCGCAGAGCATTTCCTGGGGAAGATGAACGTCAAGTACGGCAAAAGCGTAACCCGGATATCTCCGCCGGCAGTAAGCATGCTTCAGGCCTATTCGTGGCCCGGCAACGTCCGGGAGCTCGAGAATTGCATGGAGCGCGCCGTCCTTACGGCAAAGGACGATTGCATACATTCATACAATCTGCCGCCGTCGCTGCAGGCGCCGGAATTTGCGGAGGATCCGTTTCTTCCCGACGAGACGCTCACGCTTGACGAACAGCTCGCAGACGTGGAGAGGCGAATCCTCGAGGCGGCTCTCAAGAGGCACGGCGGAAACCGTTCGGCTGCAGGGCGCGAGCTTGGCGTCTCGCCGCGCATGATGACATACCGCCTTCAGAGGGCCGGGATCAGGTGAAGCGCGGCAGGGCAGCGTTGCTTGTCCGCGCCTTCGGCTTCGCCGCGGTGCTTGTGGCGTCAATTGCGTTGGCGGTGAAATCGTGGCTCTTCGTGCGCCATGCTTTCATGGCGATGTATTCCGGGCATGGCTTCGGCTCCGTGTTCGCATTCGGCCTGCAGATACGTCTTCGCTCTCTCGTCTCTCTCGGCTTCTACGGCGTCCTTTTCATCGCCTATCCCGCATTTCTTCTTCTTCTTGCGCTGTACAGGTTTTTCGTCTCCTCTGCATCCGGAGACGATTCGATGCTGAGAGAGAGGATCGGCACCTACGTCGCCGTAGCTTCCATAATGTCTATCGGCGATCTTGCGAACCTGCTCTTTTCCCGGGCCTGGGGAGAAGCCGGAGTTTTGGCGTCGCCGTTGGACGCCGTCTTTTTTGCTGCGTTCCTGGCGGACCGTTTCGCACCCGTTGCGTTCTTTCAGACCGTCCGGCGCAAAGGGCTTCGCGATCTTCCGGCCTGGGCGATTCCGCTTCCTTTCGCATGGGCGTTTGCCGATGCGTCCGTCGCAGCTTGGCGGATCGCCGTTGCGGACGGCGGGGCGGGGGCTCTTCCGTTCCTTCAGCTTGCATCCGCCGCCTTGTTTTTCGCCTCGTTTTTGTTTGCCTTCGGCATGATCGAAAGCTGTGCGGAGGAGTCTGAACCATGAGCGGTTTCTCCGGCGAACTGCGCCAGACCCAGGCCCAGAAGCAGATTCTCGCGCCCCAGATGCGACAGGGGCTTCATCTGCTTTCGCTCAGCCTCCCAGAGCTCAGGTCCGAACTGCAGAAGGAGCTCGAGCGCAATCCCGTGATAGACGAGGTGGAGGCGACGCTCGAAAGGGATACCGTTTCGCAGAAGGAGCGCGAAGCGGCGGAGTATCTCAAGACTTACGACAGCGATTATCCCTACGATGAAACAATGCCCGATCCCAGCTGGAGCGCAGACGCCGATGCGCTCGAGAGAAGGCAGAGATTCTTCGACTCCCGTACGAGCGAGGAAACCCTCGAGGAGCATCTCAAGGCGCAGCTTGAAATGTCGGACATCTCTCCTGCGGACATTCCTCTCGCCGAAACCCTGATAGGAGAATTGGACTCAAGCGGATACTTCACGGGGTCCATACCGGACATAGTGATGGTCTCGGGGGAAGGGGAAGCGAAGATACGCGAGGTGCTGAAGTCCATTTCCGCGCTCGATCCCCCAGGATGCGGAGCGACGACGCTTGAGGAGTGTCTTCTCGCCCAGATGGACAAGTTGGACGGTTCTCCGTATCAGCAGGAGGTGCGGGAAATGCTCGAGCGCGGCCATCTGAAGGCGATTGCAGACGGAAGGACGTCCGAAGTCGCGAAGGATCTCGGGACCGACCCCGAGAGACTTCCGGACGTACTTGCCGCCCTGCGCACGCTCGAACCCCGTCCCGGACGCCGGTACACGCGGTCGGGGAAAAGCGTCACTTACATCAATCCCGAGGTGCATGCCGTGAATTCCGGCGGACGCTGGCTTGCCCGGGTAGACGACCGCAGCCTTCCGGAGATACGCATTTCGCCGAGATATGTCAAGATGCTGGAAAGCCCCGACTCGACCCCGGAGACGAAGGCATACATCAGGGAGAAAATCGCGGCGGCGGATGCGATACGGGAAGCCGTCGAGCGCAGGCAAGAGACCGTAGCCTCGATTTCGCAGGCGATTTTTGACGCGCAGCCCGGCTTTTTCACCGACGGATTCAAGGGGCTCAAGCCCATGACGATGCAGGAAATCGCCGACAAGGTAGGCGTCCACCACACTACGGTTTCCCGCACAGTGCGAGACAAATACGCCTCTACGCCGCGCGGAACGGTGGAACTCAGGAAGTTTTTCACGTCCGGCTATACGACGGAGGACGGAATCGCCGTCACGAGGGATTCGGTCATGGAGAAGATCAAAAGTCTCGTCGAGGCCGAGGACAGGTCTAGGCCGCTTTCCGATGAACGCATTTCAGCACTTCTCAAGGCAGAGGGCTGCAGCGTAGCCCGCCGCACTGTCGCGAAATACCGGAGCGCTCTCGGCATACCGGGCGCACAGGAGCGAACCGCCGCCTCTTCCGCGCATTCTTCCCGCCTTGATTGACATTCGGGGCTCGCAAGTCCTTTCTGTGCGCCTGGGGGGCGGAGCGCCGGCGGTGCCTCTCGGCGGGTTCTTTCCCTGCCCTCGCCGAGGTGCCGGAAAGGGGCGGGACCGTTGAAGGTTTCGCACAGGCGCGGGAACGTTCCTGAACTGTTTTTGAATCGTTTCTGAATTGTTTTTGAATCGTTTCGACTCTCTATTTCTTCTGAAATCGCGCTTTTGCCGCGAAAATGTCCAGTCTGCGAAAAACAGTTCAGAAATTCGGCATGCCTCCCCGCGCACACGCATTCCGCGGCATCCATTGCCGCGGAAGGGCGCTCCGTTTCATGCGCGTGTTCCGTTTTTGATATAATATCCGATCGTTCCAATCCCGCAGAAAAAAGGAAGGATTTCATGTCGGCAGACAAAAACGATCCGTACGCGATCCGCGATCCGGAACTGAAGGCACTCGAGCCCAAGATCGGAAAGATGATAGACGCCCTCTCCGGACGAGGCTTCCACCCATGGGTGGCGCGGAGCGCGGCGTCCGGTTTCGTTTCGGCGGTCGGGAAGCTTTTCCGCCTCTACAGGACGTCCGGCGACACCGGCGGACTTTCCCTCCTGACGGAGAGGGCGGTCTTGGTGCCGCTTCTGCTCGGAAAAATCGCCAAGCGCATCTCCTCGCCTTTCTGCAGTGAAGCCGTCGATTTGAGGGCTGACGGATTCGCCCGGTTCACGCTCTGGAACAACGGCCCCGACGACACGCTGGACCGCGAATATCTCGCGCGTATGGAGAGGTGTCTCATGCGGATCGTCGCGGAACTCGAGTTTCTCTCTCCTGCCGACCTTGAAGACGCGCTGCCGGGCGGGAATTGCGCCGGCGGCATCGGGTATTGTCTCGGCTTTACGGACGTGAGCGACGCCGAGACCGCGGAGGAGGCCACGAAGATGGACCGCGATTTCGCCTACCGCGACATGGTCAGCCGTCTCGGCGGGGAGGAGGAATTCGTCACCGGCGTGGAGTTTCTCCGGGATGTTCTCGACAGGTGGACCAAGGGCGTCGACAGCGGGCAGATGTGCGCGCTTTCCAGGAAATCCGTCGTTTTGCGGACGGTCAAGCACGTGCTGGGCGCGACGACGAGGTTCCACTACTGCAAATACGAAGAAACGGATCCGGACGAGGTCCGGGATGACGGAGAGCGCTTCGACAGCACGTTCGAGTACGAGAGCACCCGTTTCACGGATATGAAGACCGACGTGTGCAGGCGGATCAGGACATATCTCGACAAGGCGCTGAAGCTCGCGGGCTCCATAGGCTCCTCCACCCGGGAAGACCTTTCGTCCCTCGCACTCATGCTCGATTCGCATGATTTCGGCCATGGCGGACCCGTCGGCAGCGCGGAGCTCGACAAATTCGCTTCGCTCCTGTGCGAGGTGTACGACCGGCTGGCCGCGGACCTCAATGCGCAGAAGACGGCTCCCGCCGGACCGCAGACTGTGGCTCTCGCGGATGGCTCGGTGAAGACAATCGCCAAGGCCGTGAACGAGAGGCCGCCCGAAAAGGGGTTCTTCACGGACGCCAACCTCATGGATCTCTTCGATGTCAGCGAGAACACCGTCTACAATTGGCGCCACAGGAAGACAAAGGCGCCGCTGGGCTTCGCGGAGGCGTTCGCGTCGCACGACATCTATTCCATGAAGGACTGCGCCACGCAGTACAAGGCGCGCCGGCGCAAGTGCGACGTCATGAACAGGAAGGGTATCGAGCACAGAAACTACATGTAGAAGACCGGCGCGGAGCGGCGCCGAAGACGTTGGGGGCGAAGCCACAAGAAACCCCCAACGGCAAAAAAAACTTTAAATTTTTTTTATTTTGGCGGATTCCGGCCGGAATCCGCTTTTTTCTTTCGCGTCACGCGCGGCGGCACAGGCCGCGCGGGAAGTCCGTTTGTGGTTGTTTTCGCGAAAACGCGCCCATCCGTCCGCTTTTATGCAGGCGGTGCGTCATGGCGGCGCGCATGCCGATGCGAAAAAATCCAGACAAGGAAAATGCACAAATGGCGGAAAATGAACACGGAACGGTCCGTATGGACATGACCCTCACGGCATCGTCGTATCTCGACGCGGGACTCGGCGCAATACCCATGACCGGCGGGAAAAGGCCTGCGGTGGGATGGGGGAAGTACATGAAGAACCGCATGGACAGGAAGGAGGCGGAGATCCGCTTCAAGTCCTGCGGCGGAATCGGAATCGTGGCGGGGAAGGTCTCGGGCAATCTCGAGGTCCTCGATTTCGACGACAAGGGCAGCGCGTTCCCGGCGTGGTTCGCGAAGGTCCCGCAGGAGATCAGGGAGAGGCTCGTCGTAGAGCGCACTCCTTCCGGCGGAAAGCACGTCTACATCAGGGTGGAAGACGATCTCGTCGCGGGGAACAGGAAGCTCGCGATGAAGGCGGACGGAAAGGTCCTCATCGAGACGCGCGGCGAAGGAGGGTGCGTGAAGTGCGCCCCGAGCGCCGGATACGTTCTCGAGCGCAAGGACTTCTTCCATATCCCCGTCCTCAGCCCAATGGACGAGATGCTGCTCGTCAACCTGGCGAAGGAAATGGATGAAAGCGGCGGCCGTGAAGAGTCCGCCCCGGCGCGCGATGCGTGCGTGGCCGACGCTCCGGTTCCGGTCTCTGCGGCGGGAACCACGCCATGGGGAGACTACAACGCGCGCGGCGACATCGCGGCTCTTCTCGAGCGCCACGGATGGAAGCGCACGCAAAAGGGGGAGAACGAGCACTGGGAAAGGCCCGGGAAGGACGAAAACTCCACGAGCGCGACATGGAACGGGAAGGTGTTTTACGTCTTCTCGTCCAACGCCGCGCCGTTCGCACCTGAGAAAGGCTACGGCAAGTTCCAGGTCTACGCCATGCTCGAGTGCGGGGGCGACACCAGGGAGGCTGCGCGCAGGCTCCGCCGCGAAGGCTACGGATGCACGGCGCTCGCGCCTCTCTCCGCGGCGTGCGAACCTTCCGCCTCGGCGTGCGTGGCGACCGGCGAGGAGGACGGATGCGCCGCCGCCGACAGCGCCGGAATCCACAGGGACCCCGGCCCCGTCCCCGCGGAACTGCTTGTAGTGCCCGGATTCATCGGCAGATACATGGACCACATCCTCTCCACCGCGCCGTATCCGAACCTCCCGCTCGCTTTCGCAGCGTCCATTACGATGCTTTCCCATCTTACGGGAAGGCGCTACCGCGACTGCCGCGACATAAGGACGAATCTCTACATGGTGGCGCTTGCGGATTCCGGAACCGGCAAGGACGCTCCGAGGAAGGCGAACAAGCGTCTCGGACACGCCATCGGCATCCCGAAGACCATCGCGACGAAGTTCGTTTCCGCCGAAGGTCTCGAGGACGCGCTGATGCGCCGTCCGGCGAGCTTCTTCGAGGTGGACGAGATGGATACGCTTCTCCAGAGCCTCCAGCAGAAGGATCCCGCAATGGAACGCATCCTCGGAACGGTCCTCGAGATGTACACCTCCTCCGATGCGCCCTACACGCCGCGCACGAAGGCGTTGCAGGCAAGGGGGAAGGGGGTGAGCGAGCTTGACGTCGCGCGGAGCCACGACATCATGTATCCGCATCTCGTGATCCTCGGCACCGCCATTCCCGAGTTCTTCTACAAGTCCCTGACGAAGCGCATGATGTCCAACGGCCTCGTGTCGCGCTGCCTCGTTATCGAGGCGTACGAACGCGGAGACATGTGCAACGCGAAGATCGCCCCGATCCCCGACGACATCATGGAAACCGCCGCCTGGCTCGTGGAGAACGGGAGTTTCGGGGGAGTGGACCTGGCGCATCCCGAAATCCCGCCTCAGGATCCCGAGCTCGTGACGGTCCGCGAGACCGATCTCGTGTCCGGCGCATTCATGAAAATGTCCGCCGGGGCCAACGCACGCATGAAGGCCGCGCAGGAACAGAGCGAAAAGACCCTCTGGAGCCGCGCGGCGGAGAAGGCGATGAAACTCGCCCTCTTGCGCGCGATCAGCGCAAATCCCAGGGATCCGCTGCTCACGCCGGAGGACGTAAGGTGGGGGTGGCGTCTCGTGGACCATCTCACGCGCCAGACGATATACCGCGCGTCGCTCTTCGTGTCGAACGGATTCTTCGACTACGACAGGAAGCAGTTCCTGCGCCTTCTCGCGGAAACGGGCGGGAGGATGTCGCACAGCACCATGCTCAGACGCACGGGATTCAAGGCCGCCGCCTTGCGCGAAATCGCCGAGACTCTGGTCGAGTCCGATCTGATTTCCATCGAGTACGGCAAGAACCGGAAAACCATCTACAAGCTGTGCGCGCGCGGGGGGGCTGGCGAAAAATGAGGACGAAATCCGATAATCGCGCGGAATTGCGCATCAAGTGCGGGTTGTGGCCGTTTATCCCGAAAAAACAATTCAAAAACAATTCAGAAACGATTCAGAAACGGTTCAGGAGGCGCCGGGAACCAGGTGTGCCGGTCCTCGGGTTTTTCGGGCTTGCAACCGCTTCGCGGCTCGGACGTCATGCCATCCAGCCATGAGGTGACGCAGCGCGAGTGGAAGAGCGTCATGGGCGGCAATCCGTCCCAGTTCAAGGGCGACGATCTGCCCGTTGTTCCCCGGAAAAGTGCGGTAAGTTGCCGTAATTGCGACAAATCGGCGTAAAATCGACTTGCGGTCTCCAGGATGGATCGTCCAGTCTGTGCTTGTATAAGACCGTGGGCGAAATTGTATAAGACCGTGGACGAAATTGTATAAGACCGTGGTCGAAATTGTATAAGACCGTGGTCGTTTTTTCAGGTGACCATAGGCGGTTTTGCCAGGCCTCCCGAAGAATTCCTTTCGGGAAGGGGAGGTGTGTAAGACTGCGGTCGTTTTTTCCGGCGACCGCGGAGGAAGTTTTTCGCCATGGCGAAGGAACGGGCTGTCGCTCCGGAATCCCATGGCGGGGAACGCCTCGCGGCGAAAATCCGAAATACGCTAAATTTGCACCCCAAAGAGCGGAAATTTTTGCTATAATATCCTCTTCAATGGGTAAAGTAGAGACAGCAATGGCGAAAGCGGCGGTTCTTACCGAAGCTTTGCCTTATTTCATAGACTTCCGGTCCTCGGTGGTCCTTGTGAAAATAGGCGGATCGGTCATGGAAGTCGAGGAAAACCTCGACTCTCTCATGAACGACGTGGCGTTTATGCGCGCCGTCGGCATCAAGGTCGTGATCGTGCACGGCGGCGGCAAGGCGATATCGAAAGCGATAAAGGCCTCCGGCCACGAGCCGGTGTTCGTGGAAGGGCAGCGGGTCACCGACGAGGAGACGATGGAGATCGTCCGGAGGACGCTGAACAACGTCGTGAACACGGATCTCGTCAAAAGGCTTCTCGCCAAGGGCGTGAACGCCCGCCCCATACACGGCAACTGGATATTCGGCTCGCGGAAAATCGAGAAACCAGACCGCGGATACGTCGGCGAGGTGAAGACCGTCGACGCAAGAGCCGTAAGGGAGATGCTCGACGCCGGAATCATCCCCGTGGTTACGCCGCTTGCGACAGGTCTTGACGACAGCCATCTGTACAACATAAATGCCGATCTCGCGGCCGCTGCGCTCGCGAAGGAGCTGAAGGTCAGGAAATTCGCGCTCGTCTCGGATGTCCCCGGCCTCATGCGCGACCCGTCGGATCCGGACACTTTGCTTTCCACCCTGCATCTGTCGTCCGTCGAGAAGATGAAGGCCACGGGGATCGTGTCGGGCGGCATGATTCCGAAGATAACAAGTTGCGTGGACGCGATCCGCGCCGGCGTGAAAAAGGTCCATCTTGTCGACGGACGCATGCCGCACTCGCTGCTTTTGGAAATATTCACGCGTGAAGGCGTGGGAACGGAGATAACGGAATGAGCAACAAGACACAGGAAATCCTTGAGAAATACACGGCTTCGGTCATGCCGACCTACACCCCGTCCGTCGTTCTCGCAAGCGGGAAGGGCGTGACCGTGCGCGATGTCGACGGACTCGTCCTCTACGACTTCACCTCCGGAATCGGAGTCCACAATGTAGGCCACTGCCACCAGAAGGTCGTCAAGGCGATACAGGATCAGGCCGCCAGGCTCACCCATGCTTCAAACCTTTTCGCCACCGAGCCTGCGACCGAGCTTGCAGGCAAGCTCGTCGAGCTTTCCGGTCTCGGCGGCAAGGTCTTCTTCTGCAATTCCGGCGCCGAGGCGAACGAGGCGGCCATCAAGCTTGCGCGCCGCTGGGGATCGCAGAACGGCGGACGCTACGAGGTCGTCACTTTCCGCCAGGGATTCCACGGGCGCACCCTCGCGACCGTCGCGGCTACGGCGCAGGCGTGGTGCCAGGCGGGATACGATCCGCTCCCTGTCGGTTTCGCATATGCCGATTTCAACGACATCGAGTCCGTCAAGGCCGCAATCACCGGCAAAACCGTCGCGATCATGGTCGAAGCGGTCCAGGGCGAGGGTGGCGTCATGCCGGCGACGAAGGAATTCATGGAAGGCCTGCGCGCGCTCTGCGACGAGAAGAACCTTCTTCTCATCTGCGACGAGGTGCAGTGCGGCATGGGCCGCACGGGAACATGGTTCGCCTGGCAGGGATACGGCATCGAGCCGGACCTTTTCACGCTCGCGAAATCGATCGCCGACGGAATCCCCATGGGAGCGCTCGTTTCCAACGCCAAGCTTGCGGACGTTTTCACGCCATCTTCCCACGCTTCCACTTTCGGCGGGAATCCCGTCGCCGCCGCCGCCGCACTTGCGGTCATCTCCGTCATCGAGGAGGAGGGCCTTCTCGCGCGTGCGACAGAGGTGGGCGGCCTTTTCAGAGAGGCGCTGCAGGGTTTCGTCGAAAAGTACGACAAGCTTCTCGAGGTGCGCGGCGTCGGGCTCATGCTGGGTCTTGTCGTAGACGGAGACCCCAAGGAGGTCGTCGATGCGCTCAGGGAGCAGGGAGTCTTGGCTCTGACGGCAGGAGGGAACACGGTTCGCTTCCTTCCGCCGCTCGTGCTCAAGGAAGAGGATCTCGAGGAGGCGACGGACATGATATCCGACGCCCTGGATTGCGTGTTCGGAGAATGATAGCAAAGCTGATTCTTGACAAGAAGCGCGAAGGCCGCGCTTTGGGATCCGCGGAAATCCGCGAATTCATCGATGGCTTCACCCGGGGGGAGATACCCGACTATCAGATGAGCGCTCTTGCGATGGCCGTATGCTGTCGCGGGATGACGCCGCGCGAAACGGCCGACCTCACCGACGCCATGATGAGGTCGGGCGCCTGTCTCGATTGGAGGCATCTGCCCGTTCCCACCGCAGACAAGCATTCCACCGGCGGCGTCGGCGACAAGCTGTCCCTGATAATCCAGCCTCTTGCCGCTTCGTGCGGTGTCGCGGTTCCGTCGCTGACCGGCCGCGGGCTCGGCATAACCGGCGGGACGGCCGACAAGCTGGAGACGATACCCGGCTACAACGCCTCGCTTTCGCTCGATGCTTTCAGGGATGTCGTGGCGAAGGTCGGCGTCTCCATGACGGTGCAGACGGCGGAAATCTGTCCGGCCGACAAGAAGCTGTATGCTTTGCGCGACGTGACCGGAACCGTCGCATCGATCCCCTTGATCTGCGGATCGATACTCTCCAAGAAATGGGCGGAAGGGGCCGACGCGCTCGTGTTCGACGTGAAATTCGGCTGCGGCGCTTTCATGAAGACGCGCGAGGAGGCCCGTGAACTCGCCGTCGCGATGGTCGAGTCCTCCAAGGCCGCCGGACGCAAGGCCGCGGCTCTCGTGACCGACATGAACGCACCCCTTGGCTATGCCGTAGGGAACGCCAACGAAGTCGCCGAGGCTCTTGACGTGCTTCGCCGCGGAGAGGAGAGGGCCGGCGAGGATTTCGTCGCGCTCTCGATAGAGCTTGCTTCTCTCATGGTTTCTTTGGCCAAGTCCATCCCTCTCGACGAGGCGCGCGCGCTTTGCATGGAGAAGCTTGCCGACGGTTCCGCGCTTTCCCGCTTCGAGGCTATGGTCAAGGCGCAGGGAGGCGATCTCGCCAAGTTCGAGTCTGCGCTGGAAAGGCCCGTCTTCAAGTTCCGCATACAGTCCATGCGCTCCGGATACGTGTCGGGGATCGATGCGGAGAAAACCGGAAGGGTCGCGATGTCTCTCGGCGCGGGACGCATGGTCGCGACGGACAAGATCGACCCCAGAGCCGGCATAACGCTGTCCGTGAAAACAGGCGACAGGGTCTCGATCGGGACGCCTCTGGCAACTCTCGAGAAGTCCGTATGCCCTGACGGTCTGGAACATGCGGCCGCCGAACTGATGAAGGCTTTTTCGATCGCCTCCGAATCTCCGCCGCCGCGCAATCTCATCGCCGAGCGAATCGTTTGAGCTGCATATGGTCGACGTAAACAAGCTCAGGCTCAAGTTCCCCCCGAAGAAAAAAGGGGCGGACCGCGAGAAGAGCCGCGCGGCGATGAAGGCCATAGCCCGCGAATTCGAGCGCAAACGCTCCGAGCTGGGTCTGGGCTCTTCGCTTTCCGGGCGGCACGGCTTCTCCTACTACATGCTGGCCATCGTCGTCATGCTTGTGGTCGGCGCGTTTGTCGTGCCGCTTTTCATGAAGGACGGCTCTTCGGTGGTCGACAGGTCCGCAAAGAACCTTGCCTCGGCCTCAAATGCCGTTTCGACGCTGGCAGTGGCTTTGGGACGCTACCGCTACGACACAGGGACGTATCCGACGACCGAACAGGGGCTTGCGATGCTCGCATACAAGCTTGAGCGCCCGGAGCTTCAGCGCGTCCCTGTCGAGGGGTGGAACGGACCGTACATCAAGAAGCTTCTTCCCGACCCATGGCGCAATGCGTACGTCTACGACAACGGCGATCCGATGCGTCCGCCGGTCATATATTCGTGCGGACCCGACGGAAAGCCCGGCACGCCCGACGACATCATCGCCGATCCCGGACATTACGACGAGCCTTTCCGCGACACTTCATGGAAGAAAGGATGGGTCCCCCAGTATCTTCGCGGCTATGTCGTCGCACAGAACGCCGCGCATCGCCGCCAGCTCGAGGCGGATCTCGAGGAGATCCGGCGGGGCGGTCCCGACCCGCGGCATCGCGTCATTCCGGAGACGCTTCAAATGGACGTTGTCTCGCTTTCGGAAGGCTCAGCCGCCCTCAAGATATCCTATGACACCAT
This sequence comes from Kiritimatiellia bacterium, assembly GCA_024694365.1. Taxonomy (GTDB): domain Bacteria; phylum Verrucomicrobiota; class Kiritimatiellia; order RFP12; family UBA1067; genus UBA1067. Next base: position 10,452 of record JAILJX010000033.1, on the reverse strand, counting down.
GTCGGGGCATGTCGAGACGGAACTCGCGATCCCCAATGCCGTCCCTTGGACGCCTCGCCGTCCGGCCATGTATCCCATCGAGCTTGGCGGCGAGCTTTTCGCCGTCCCTCTCCGGACGGTCGAACGCGATGGCGACGGGAATCTGCTTCTCAACGGCGCGCCTTTCACTCTCAAAGGCGTTTCGCTTGACGGGATATCCTCCACGCCTCTTGCCGCTCTCATCGAGTCTCGCGATGGATTCGAACGCCTTCTCAAGACGGTTTCCGAGGCAGGCGCGAACGCGATAGGCGGATGGAGCTTCACCCCGCTGCAGCTTGAGCTTTGCGACCGCAACGGTCTCATTCCGTGGGAGGACTCTTCCGGCTTCGTCTCCGCATTCCCCGATATTGTGGACGCCGCAGGCTTCCCATCCTCAAGGGCTGCCGCGATCAAGGCGCGATGGGACGATTCCGCAGAGACGGTCGCCCTCCATCCGCACTGGAACTGGAAGAGCGGCGACACTGTCGTCATGCGCTGCGAGACGAGCGGAGACGAGGCCGAGCTTTTCGTGAACGACATTTCCGCCGGACGCAAGAGCGGCTCTTCGCTCGAGTGGAGCGTCCCCTGGGAGTTCGGTACGGTCAAGGCTATCGCATACAGGAACGGGGCCTACATAGGCGAAGCTTCCGTATCCACCGCAGGAAAAGCTTCCAAGCTCAGGCTTTCTTCGGGGAAACAGGCTCTCGATCTAGGTGAAACTCTCGTCGTCTCCGTAGAATGTCTCGATGACGACGGGCGCTTCGTCCCGGATTCGGATGCGCTTGTGACGTTCAGCGTCGATGGTCCCGGCGAGATAACCACCGCTCTGAATTCCTACGGTGAAACAGCAGATGTTCTCTCGGGCTCCGTTTCTCTGAAGCTTTCAGGCGGACGCGCAGTTCTGGCCGTGAAACGCAAAAGCAGTTCCGGCGCCGATATCCATGTATGGGCCAAGTCGGCAGGGCTCGCTTCGGACCGCATGGTCATCCGCCTTGTGCGTGGGGAGAGTGGGCAATGAATGCTGTATTCTTCGATATGGACGGGACGCTCATCGATTCCCGCGCCGATCTCGCCGCGACCGTCAACCATACACGCCGCGATCTCGGGCTGCCCGAGATCCCGATGGAAGCCGTTCTTGCCCATGTCGGACAGGGCGCCAGGCATCTTCTCGCCCATTCCATACCGGAGAAGGCGGACGACGTCGATCGCCTTTGGGAGATTTTCCGCTCCCATTATGCCGAGCACATGCTCGAGTCGGTCGAACTTTACCCGACGGTCCTGAAAACCCTCGAAGAGCTGCGCGAGCGCGGATGGCTTCTCGGCATCAACACCGCAAAACCCTCTTTCGCCGTGCGCACCATCCTGGAGCATTTCGGGATGCTCCGCTTCTTCGGCGACGCCATCGTAGCCGGCGGAGACTGCCCGGAGATGAAGCCGAGCGCTCTTCCTTTGAGGGAATGCGCCTCCCGGATGCATGGCCACCGCCTGTCTTCCCGCGACTGGATGGTCGGCGACCATTGGACAGATATGCAATGCGCCGCCAATGCAGGCGTGAAGGGCGCTTTCTGTTCGTTTGGATTCGGGAAACTCAACGATGCGCGCTGCACGGTCCGCCTCAACCGCATGGAAGAACTCCTCCGTTGCTGCAAAGCCGAGGATTGAGGCCATGTCCCGTCAGTCGGCGGCAGGGGAATGGACGCTTCTTCGCGAAATCGGCCGCGGCGTTGAACGATCTGTCGCCTCCTGAATCTTGTTTCGTTTGTCTTCATACACTGTCCCATATGTCGCATTTTCTCAAATCCGACAAAGTCGCAAGCCCGGGGATGATTACAAAACCGCAATCTTCCCGGTCCTTTTCCCGTAATCTGAGCATGGTACAATATGGGCATCAAAATCAACCTGCAAAAGGAGAAACGGAAATGAAGAAATTGATACCCATGATGGCTGCGGCTTTCGCGACCGCTTTCGTCTTTGCGGAAGAGACTTCCTCCGGTGAAACGGAGACGATGCCCCAGCCTCCGCCGGAGATGATCGACGGCGAAAATGGAGAATTCGGAGAATTCGGCGAGATTCCTCCTCCCCCCGAGGGCGGAATGAGCGGCTTGCAGGGCGAAGAGGAATCCGGAAACGCCGGGATGCTGCCTCCTCCGCCTCCGATGGACGGCGGATTCGCCGATGGCGATAGCGAAGAGGGCGGAATGCGTCCTCCCTGTGGCGGGATGGAAATGGGCGGCGAAATGGGCGGAATGCGTCCTCCCCGCGGCAGAATGGGAATGGGCGGCGGAATGGACGGAATGCGTCCTCCTTGCGGCGGAATGGGAATGGGCGGGATGACTGAAACTCCTTCGGCCGAATGACCGGATCTCATTTCTCGAGAAACGCTGCCGGCGTCATGGTTTTGTCCATGGCGCTGGCTTCTTTCACATTTGCCGGCGCAGCCGCGAAGACTCCGCGCGAAGCCCGCGACATCGCCTGCCGCTTCGGACGGACGAAAAGCACCGTCATCACCGCAAGGTCGGATGGCGCCGACCGTTTTCACGCCGTGAACCTTGAACGTGGCGGATATGCCGTCGTTTCGGGAAGGGACGGCAAAGTTCTCGCTTTCTCCGACGGCGGCGAATTTCCCGTCACAAATGCCGCGCCTATCTGGGCCATGCTTATGAAGGATACCGGAGGCTCTAGCCACGGCTCGTCAGCTGTCGAGAGCAGAGTCATGTCTTCAGGCTTGTCCTATGCAAGTTCTGCCGTCACTTCCTCGTCCGGACTCGACGAGGTGCGCGTAGCGCCACTTCTAGCCACGAAATGGAGCCAATCGACGGTTTCCGGAAAGAAGGTGTTCAATTATTGCACTCCAGGCAATTCGGTCTGCGGATGCGTCGCCACGGCGATGGCGCAGATAATGAAATGCCATGCCTTCCCGTCCTCCCCGGTCTCTGCGAAGACAAAGGCCTGCACTTATGCCGGATCGACGACAAACCTTGTAATGCAAGGCGGAACGTACGACTGGGACGCGATGCCGGACGTCCCGGATTCGTCGATTTCATCGGCCGGACAGCAGGCCTTGGGCAAAATCGCGAGCGACGCCGGAATTTCCGTCCACATGAATTACACCTCCGACTCCTCGGGCGCATTCAATGTGATGGCCGCGATGGCGTTTACCAATACATGGGGCTTCGCACAGTCGCTCTATTGGTGCAACACGGACAATTCCGGCGATGCTTCGGACGGATATGCCGCCTCAGGCGTCATTGAGGATGCGATTCTCGCAAGCCTCGACGCCGGCTGCCCCTGCCTTCTCGGGGTAAGCGACGGATCCTCCGGCCACGCCATAGTCGCTGACGGATACGGATTTCTCGACGGAGAGAGATACATCCATCTCAATATGGGCTGGAGCGGCGCCTGCGACTATTGGTACATCTTTCCGGTCTCGGCGTACGGCTACACGTTTTCGTATCTGGCGGACGCAATCTACAACATTTTCCCGGAGGAGACGGGCAACGTCGTTTCCGGGCGCGTCACATCCACAAACGGCGTTGCGGTCGCCGGTGCGTCAGTCTCTTTCGCCGGCTACAGAAAGTCGCCGTCCGGAAGGCCTGGATCATCGTCACGCAAGGCCGTCTCGGGGAGCGCCGTCACTTCCTCCGCCGGAATATATGCCTTCACCGTTCCGGACGGCACCGTCACGATAACGAATCTCGCCGTTTCCATGAGCGGCTATTCTCCGTCTGCAACGAACGGCGTGTCGGCCGGTTCGTCGAAATGCCTGTACATACTGGAGTCGGACATTGAATCAAGTCCGTCTTCACAGTCCGTGTCTCTGTACGGCAATTCGCAGTCGGTCGGGAACAGCTGGGGGAACGACATTGTCCTTTCCGCATTTTACGTCGCTCCCTTGATCTCCTCTGCGCCCGTTTTTTGCTCTGGCGACCCGTCGGTCTCTCTTCTGTTCGAAGCGACGGCGGGGACGGTGTGGACGCTCCAGTGGACCGGCGATTTGGCGGACGATGCCTCGTGGACGGATATTCTGGAGATCGCGGCGACGGGCTCCGCGCTTGCGGTCGAGATTCCGTCCGGTGTTTTCGACCGGGCTTCCCACGCTTCCGCGTTCTTCCGGTTCGTGCAGACCCGTTGACGCTTTTTTTGCGCACGGTGAGTTTTTTCTGCGGAGATCCGTATTTTTTGGTATACTATTATCTAACGTAAAAATCGCAGACACCAATTTGCAAGGAGGATGTTCCGAATGACAGGTTCTGAAATAGCGCTCGCTGGATATCTCGCTTTCGGCCAGATCGTGCCCCAGGGTGCGCAGGAGATCGTCAAGCACGCCGGGCTTCAGGTGATTCATGCCGACGGCGCCGTCACGCTCCGTCTCAAGGAGGCCGGGCGCAGAGAATTCCGAGAAGAGGGCTCGCTGCATACCGTCATAACGCTTGAGGACGAGACGAGGCCTTTCCGTGTCGTGCGCCATGTGAGAACCTGGGACGACGTCGATGCCGTCGAGACGTGGGTCGAGATAAGCCATTCGGAGGGCGGCCCCGTGAGGCTTCTCCGGGCGGACAGCTTTGCGTCCCGCGTGGACGTCCCGGCCAAGGATGTGCACGTCCTTTCGCTTTCGGGGAAATGGGGCCGCGAGGCCAACGTCTGCGAATCGCGGGTCGCGAACGGACAGATCGTCGAGCTCTCGTCGAAGTCCGGCACGCGCGACGCATGGGAATCCAACGCCGCCATGATGGTTTCGTTCGGACCTTCCGGCGAGGAGTCCGGCGATGTTCTCGGCGTTGCCTTGGAATGGACCGGCACTACATCCCGCCGCATCCGCAGGAATTGGGACGGCTCCCAAACCGAGGTTTTCGCCGGAGTGGATATGACTAGCGGACCATACGTCCTTGACCCGGGCAAGGTTTTCGTTGCCCCTAAGGCCGTGCTTGTCTGGTCTACGCGCGGCAAAGGCGAGGTTTCCCGTCAGTATCACAGATGGGCGAGGAACCACCTTATGCCCCACGGACGCGATCTCCATCCTGTCCTGCTGAACAGCTGGGAGGGCTCATACTTCAGCTTTACCGAGCAGACGCTCCTCGACATGATGGATGGCGTGAAGGAGCTGGGCGGCGAGATGTTCGTCCTTGACGACGGCTGGTTTGGCCGTGGCAAATATGCTCGCGACGAGAAAAACAGGGATAAAACCGGACTCGGCGACTGGGTCGTCAACGAGAGGAAGCTTCCCCGCGGGCTTTCCTTCCTCGCCGAAGAGGCAGAGAAGCGTTCTCTCAAGTTTGGACTCTGGGTCGAGCCTGAGATGGTCAATACGAGGAGCTTCCTGGCCGAAGAGCACCCGGACTGGATCCTTCGCGAGGAGGGCCGCCCACTGGCCCTCGGACGCGGAGGCACCCAGGTCGTTCTGGATTTCACCAATCCTGCAGTAAGAGACCATATCTTTCGATGTCTCGACAAGGTGTATGCGTCCGTCCCGACGCTTGCCTACATCAAGTGGGATTGCAACCAGAACATCTCCAACCCCGGTTCGATGCATCTTCCGGCCGACCGCCAGCCCAACCTTTGGTACGACTACACGATGGGGCTCTATTCTCTCCTCGGGCGGTTCGGGGCCAAACGCCCGGATGTCATGGTCCAGGCGTGCGCTTCCGGCGGCGGACACATGGACTTCGGTTTTCTTCGCCATGCCGACGAGTTCTGGACGAGCGACGATACCGACCCTTACATGCGGGTCTTCATCCAGTGGGGGGCTTCGCAGTTCTATCCCGCCTCTGCCATGGCGTGCCATGTCACGGCTTCCCCCAACCACCAGACGAAACGCGCCACTCCCCTCAAATACCGTTTCGACGTAGCGATGTGCGGAAGGATGGGCTTTGAGCTTCATCCGAAGAATCTTTCGAAAGAGGAAATCGCGTTCGCGAAAAGGGCGGTTGCGGACTACAAGCGGATACGCCCCGTCGTTCAGCAAGGAGACCTGTACCGTCTGGCCTCGCCTTACGAAAACCCGTATTCGGCGCTCATGTACGTGAGCGGGGACAGGTCCCGCGCTGTTGTGTTCGTTCTCGGCCTCAAGGAGAAGGGCGAACATGAAGTCTCTCTTGGGCTTCAGGGTCTCGATGGCGAATATTCCATAGAGGAGATCGACTGCGATTCTCCGCGCGATTTCAGGTTCGGCGGCAAAAAGCTGGGCTTCGGTCTGTCCGGTCCCTACGATTCCGCCGTCTTCGAGCTGCGGCGCAAGTGAAGACGCGGCGGGCGGTTTCGCCGGTCCGTTCCGCTTGCGCCGCACGATGCGATATGCTATAATAACTCCAATGATTTGAATAAACGGAGGGACGAAACATGGATACATCGAGAAGAGACTTCCTTGTCGGCGCCGGAGCGGCGGCGCTTTTCACGGGCATGGGAGGCTTGAACGCATTCGCGGCCGGCGGAAGGTCCGCCGAACTCCTGAAGGCTGCGCGCGAGAAGAAGATCAACATACTCTACATCATGACCGACGACCATGCCGCGCATGCGATCTCGGCATACGGAAGCCGCATCAACAAAACGCCCAACATAGACCGGCTGGCCGATGAAGGAATGATATTCTCGGATGTCATGTGCACCAACCCCATCTGCGGGCCCTCCCGCGCGTGCATCCTTACCGGGCGCTACAGCCACAAGAACGGAGTGCCTTCCTTCGTGCCGATCTCCCCCGAAATAAAGACTGTCGGCGGGTACATGCGCGATGCCGGCTACTACACCGGCTTCCTCGGCAAGTGGCATGTCGGCGGACCGGGCACCGTCCGCGATTCGGACTGGGACAAATGGATGGTCTACGAAAACCAGGGCTCGTACTTCGACCCCTACTTCTTCGTGCCGGGAAAGAACGGAAAGCGCTTCGACCGCATCACCTACAAGGGCGAGTACGCGACGGAAAACCTCACGAAGGTGACCATCGAGACGATCGAGGAGGCCCGCGCCGCCGGCAAGCCTTTCTTCGTCATGATGCATCACAAGGCCCCGCACCGCAACTGGCTGCCCAGCCCCAAGTACCATCACAAATTCCGTGCGCTCACGCTCAAGGACATTCCGATGCCCGACACGATCTTCGACAAGTATGACGGGCGCGCCACGCCGATAAAGACGACGGCGATGACGCTTCTCAATCATATGCGCCCGGGTCCCGACCTCAAGCTCGCCGAGTTCTTCTCCGAGGGGCACACCTTCGAATTCGAGGGCAAGACATACACGGGCAGGAAGAACGCAAGCGGCAAGTTCGTGAACGACTGGCCCGAGGGCATGGACGATCGCGCGAGAACCGCGCTGAGCTACCTCAGGTACATGCAGGACTACCTGGCCTGCGTGCAGTCCGTGGACGATTCTGTCGGAGACATGCTGGACTACCTCAAGAAGAACGGCATGGAGGAGAACACTCTCGTCGTTTACACATCAGACCAGGGGTTCTTCCTTGGCGACCATGGCCTCTACGACAAGCGCTTCATCATGGAGGAGACGCTCAAGATGCCTTTCCTCGCGAAGTGCCCCGCCTTCGTCCCCGCGAAGAGCGTCAACAGAGACATCGTCACGAATGCGGATTTCGCCCCGACCTTCATCGATCTTGCCGGCGGAGCGAAGCCGGACTGCATGCAGGGCGACTCGTTTCTCCGCAATCTTGCGGGCGACACGCCCGTCGACTGGAAGGACGCCTGCTACGCCCGCTACTATGTGGAGGGCGGCGAGCATCAGACCGCGGCGTGGTACGGAATCCGCACCAAGACGGAAAAGCTTGTCTTCTACTACAAGCGCGGCGAGTGGGAGTATTTCGACATGGAGAACGATCCCGAAGAGCTGCACAATCTCTATGGCGATCCGACCAAGGCCGATCGCGTGGAGCATCTCAAGAAGCGCCTCGAGGATCTTCGCGCGCAGCTTCAGGACGACGACAAGTACGCCGACTGCCACGAATACTCGCTCTGAGCCCCGCGCAAGGCGGCGATCCGTGCGCCGGCAGCATGCATTGACGCATGCTGCCGACGTATGCTATAATCAACCGTCATGAAAACACTTGCGACGATATTCTTCCTTCTCTGCGCGGCCGGCGGACGCTGCGACGCGATAGACGAACTGCTGCCGGTCCCGAGGAGAGTGGTGCGCGGAGCGAAGGCGGAACCGTTCGTCGAGGCCGGGAAGGCGGGCGCATACAGGATTTCCATCAGGGACGGAAAGGCGTCTGTCGAGGCGAATGACGCCGAAGGGCGCCGCTACGCCAAAGTCACGCTCGCCCAGCTCGACCGCCTTTCCCGCGGCAGGCGCCTCGACGACTGCACGATAGACGACTGGCCGGAATTCAAATACCGCGGGCTGATGCTGGATTGCGGACGCAACTGGCAGTCCGTGGAGTCGATACTCGACGTCATCGACCACCTCGCCCGCTACAAGATGAACGTCTTCCATTGGCACATCACGGACAACTACGGCTGGCGCCTGGAGTCCAAAAAGCATCCCGAACTGCAGAAAAACGAAGCTTTCTCGCGGCAGACCGGTAAGTTCTACACCCAGGCCGAATTCAGGAAAGTGCTCGCGCACGCCAAAAAGCGCGGTGTCATGGTGATACCCGAGATGGACATGCCGGGCCATACGCTCGCTTTCCGCAAGGCGACCGGGATTGACGACCTCGCATCCGAAAAGGCGAAGATCGTTCTTGGCGAGCTCATAGAGGAGCTGTGTTCGCTCGCTCCGGCGGACGACATGCCGATCATCCACCTCGGCACCGACGAGGCCCGCGAGCGCGGGGAGAAGGTGCCGCAGAGCCATCTCGACTATTGGGCGAAGAAGGTTACGGACAACGGAAGGATCCTTATGGGATGGTCGCCGGGCCTGAGACTTCCCGGGCAGACGGTCAAACATCTTTGGATGGGCGCGAAAGATCCCCGCGGAGACTCCTGCGGATACGTGGACTCGCAGAACAGCTACTACATAAACCATGTGGATCCCGAAGAGCTCCTTTCGGTCGCCGCCTATCAGCAGCCCTGCCGATGGGGCGCGAAGGACGAGAAGCTCGGCGCGATAATAGGCGTGTGGCATGATGACGCCATAGCCGAGACAGAGGATGTCGCAAGGATGAATGCCGTCTATCCTGCGATAACGCTTCTTTCGGACAATTTCTGGCGTGGACGCGAGAAGGACGAGCCTTCGCTGTATGCGCGCCTTCCTTCTCCGGAAGATCCGCGCTTCGCGATTGCCGCAGACCTCGAGCGCAGGCTTGTGGCGCATCGCGACAAGCTGCTCGGGAAGCTCAAGCATCCTTTCCCGTACGTTCCTCAGACGATGATGCGCTGGCGCCTTTCGGATGAGAACGGCACGGTTCTTGCGACGGATGTTCCGCAGGCGACAGTGTACCCGCGCCACTTCTGGTTCCCGGCCGGAGCCTACCATCCGAAGAATGAAGGCACGACCGTGATGGAGACGTGGATAACTTCGCCCAAGGACGTCGAATGCGGGGCGTGGATCGGCGCAACGGGCTTTTCCAGGTCGGACGGACGCTCCCGCGACGCCCCGACGCCTAAGCGCGGAGAATGGAACAAGCACGGGGCGAAGTTCGAGCTCAACGGAGAGGCGATCGATCCGCCCGAGTGGATTCATCCTGGAGTCGGCGGCAATCCAAAAGAGCAGCCTCTTGTCGACGAGGATTACTGGTATAGGGCGCCTTCGAAGATCCGTCTGAAGAAGGGCGTGAACCATGTGAAGGTGACGTTGCCGAAGAAAGGCGGATGGAAGTGGATAGGCACTTTCGTGCCCATGACAGGCACCAGCGACAGGCCTCGTGAAGTGAAGGGTCTGCGCTACTCGTCCAGTCCGCTGTAGAACATCCCGCACGGGAAGATGAATTTTGCGCGTTTTTTGAAAAACACACGATGGTCGCAAAAGCGGCGGAAAGGAACGGAAATGAATAAAAGATTCAAGGCGATTGCGCTGGCGGCTGCGGCAGTCGGCATGGTTTTGTCCGCGTCTTCTTATGGCGCGCCTATGACAGGCGATGAAATCGTCAAGGGGAATGCCGCGAAGAAGAGCGGATACTCCTCGGCGCAGCTCGAGAAGATCGCAAAGAGCCTCAAGGGAAAGTCTCTGACTTTCACGGGTGGCGAGCTATCCTCGGTTTCGCGCGGCTTCGACGGAGAGCTCAGCGCCACGATTTACGTCAGCGACCCCGACTCCAAAGAGAGTTATCCGCGCAAGTTCGTTGTCCGCGCCGAGATTTCCGACGCCGCCAATGCGGAGTCCATCGAGTCGCTTGATGAAGGCGCGAAATTGAAGTCTGTCACCGGAACGGTAAAGTACGAGGGGACGTTCTTGTTCTTCACTCTTGCGGACGCGAAGATCGTTCCTGCGGACGGGGTCAAGGCGGATACGACCGATTATTCGTCCATGACCGGAATCGACATCGTCAAGGGAAAT
>JAILJX010000023.1 GCA_024694365.1 Kiritimatiellia bacterium | reverse complement strand
GAGGCGAGTTTTTGCACCCAATGGATGCACAGCCGTGCATTCAATGCAAAGGCGCTTGTGCATTAATGCACTTTGCCCTCTCCACCCAATGCACAAAGCCGAATCCACGAATGCACTTTCGCAAGTCCTCCCAATGCACCGACCCCCCTCTCATGTCAATGCAACTTGCGACGTCTATGCATCACCTCGGCGGCGGTTGGCGCGCGAAGCCGCGGCGCGGACGCTTGATGGCGCCCAGCAGTCTTCGCAGCGGCCATGTCATGAACATGCCGATGCGGTATGACTCGGAGGATTTCAAGGCGGCGACCTCGTCGGCAAGGGCTTTTAAAGCGCACTCCGGGGCTTCCAGCTTGCGTTCAAGCGAAGCGGCCATCCGGTTCGCATCCGACAGCAACTTCGTTTTTTCTTTTCTGCAGTCCACCGTCGCTCTCACGGCAGCCGACAGCTTTCTTACGTCTTCGTCGCATTTCTTTTGCGCGGCCTTCAATTTCGCCTCAAGATCGCGCTCCCGCACAAGAATGCCGGAATCGATCTTGGAGATCTGGAGTGCGAAATCCGCCTTGTATTCCGGTCTGCAAACAATGCGCGAGACCTCCCGGCAGAACCTCTCCTGCAGGCGTTTGCCGATATGGCTCGCCCCGGACCATGCCCCGGAGGAATGGACGCGGTACACGGAATACACCTCGGGCATGAAACCGATATAGCCCAACGTCTCCATGTAAAACGCCAGCGCTATTTCGCTGAGCCGGTTTTCATACAGGACTTCCGGAATGTCGCGGAGAAGGTCTGCCCTGAACATGCAGCAGGAGAAATTGATGATCAGGCTCACGGTTCCGGCGTCGAAGAAATCCCGTCCGGTCAATTTCCGAGGCAATCCGCCTTGCTGCTGCAAAAGCCTCTCTTTCCCGTTCTGGAGAAGCCTGGTGCGCGAAAAGACCATCGAACAGTCGGCGTTCGCCTCGAGAAAATCGACCTGCGCGGCAAGTTTGCTGCTGCATGTCCAATAATCGTCGCCTTCCAGAACGGCGATGTATTTTCCCTTCGCCCGTTCGAAACACTTGCGCATGTTTCCGGAAATGCCGAGATTGGCGCCCCCGGAAATGTCGAACACCAACCCCGGATTCTTTTCGGCATATTCCCTCACGATGCCGCGGGTGCCGTCGCGCGAGCAGTCGTCCGAGACGAGAATCTCGTGGATGAACCGGCCTTCCTGCGCTATCGCGCTTGAAATCGCCTCGTCGATGTATTTCTCGTGGTTGTAGGCCGTGATGACGGTCGTGACGAGCGGATAGCCGGGGCAATGCTTGCGCCGGACGTAATTAAGGCTGGCATAATAGCCAGACGGTCCGGCGTTGGCGGTTGCGTCCATCTCCTCCGGATCTTCATGGCGCAGCAATACCTTGTCGATGAACACCGGCGCATGGCGCAACGAATACCGGAGCATCAGCTCCCAATCGGCAAGGCTGGTCATGGATTCGTCAAAAACACCATCGCTGGCGCACAGTCCGCATCTGTGGACATATGTGCCGATGTCGATGAAATTGTGCAGACGCAAGGCCTCCAAGTCGAAAGGACGTCCGATTATCCGCCCTGAAGCCATGAATGCGAGTTTGGAGTAGAAAGCGTCCGCCTCGGGATGCGCATCGATGGCGCGCGCCATTTCTTCCGCGAATTCGGGGACGATTTCGTTGCCAGGATCCAGATATGCGATCCACTCGCCGTTCGCCAGCGCCAAACCTGCATTGCGGGCCTTGCTTACGCCGGCATGCTCCGATTTGACGAAAACGATCGCGCCCCTCTCCAGTTCAGCCGCATATTCATCGGCTATCAGAGACTCCGTGCCGTCCGTCGAACCGTCGTCCACAATGACCAGCTCGCTGCCGCCTATGGTTTGACCGAGGAAAGAATCTATCGAACGCCTGATGCAGAATGCGCGATTGCATGCCGGCATTATGAAGGAAAATCTCGGATTACGGCCCATAAATCCGGAATGCCGGCATCAGAAGCCGGGCAGGTTCATCTGACCCGAGACGCAGACCTTCCTGCCTTTCGACAGGGTTTTGTCGGAAGTGTCGTAGACGACGAATTTTATCCCGTCAAAACGGCGCGAAAGCTCGGCTTTTATGTAATTGGAGACGCTCGCGACATTGCCCTTGTCGTCGTCCGAAAAGCCTATGGCAACGCTGCGGCTCAATCCGCCGGTGCGCCTCAGCATATGGAAGACGTGCTCCACGAAGTCGCGTATCGCGAATTCCTTGGCAAGCTCCGGCTTGGACGCCATGGTCGCAGTCGCCAGCTTTTCGCGATAAATGGGATCGTTCGCCATGCGTCTGCGAAAGCCCTCGTAAGTGACTGCGGAATACCGGCACATGCCGAGGTAGTAGTCGAGCTCCTCTTCATCGGACCCGAAAACCTCCACCTTGTCGAGCCATTTCCTGTAGCCGCGCAGGTTGGACATCATGATCTCCCGTTCAAGAGGCGTAAGCGCGTTCTCTATGAAGAGCCTCACAGCCTTCTCTATCGTCGCGGGGGCGTGTCCACGGGCCGTGACGATCGCGAAGATGCGTCCGTCCACAAGGGTCTTTTTGAAAGTGTTGTAGCTCGGGGACGGCTTTTCCCCCTCTGCGACGCGCGCGAGCGCAGTCATCGTGTCCTCAAGGAACCTGTTGGGTTCGCTGTCGTTCTGGGGATCGGCGAAATTGCGGAATGCGGCGTCCCATCCGCCTGCAGTGGGGGCGCGGTAGTGGGCCGAATCCGAGCGGACGAGCGCGAAGGTGGAGGTGGAGACTTCGACGGGCATCCACAATCCGGTATCGGGATCGAGATGCTCCATCAGGATCTTCGTCGGCATGTGGAGGATGTTGTCGTCCCAGTCGAAAATGTAATACTTGAAGTCGCGGCTGGAGACTTCTTCGTTTATGTATGGCACGTGACGCGTCATTGCGCTACACAGCCTCCGCCTCGAAGTCGAATCCGCAGGCGTTCACGAGCCTTGCGCGAATGAAATCGCCTGGTTTGGCCTTGCGCGCCTTCGGAGAATCGAGAAGATACGTGACGCCGTCAACATCGGGCGCCTGCGACGCCATGCGCACGACTCCAGGAGCGACGCAAAGAGCGTCGAAGGTCCTGCCGAGAAGCGAAGCGGAGCGTATCTTCCACAGCGCCGCCGCGTCTTCCATGACGATCTTCTCGCGCTCTTCGGCGACCTTGCGCGAAGGCCGCCCTTTCATCTTCGCGCCCTTGGTGCCCTCCTCGGGCGAATACGCAAAGGCCCCGAGCCGGTCGAACTGCATGCGTTTGAGGTCCGACCTGAGAATCCTGAAACGGAGGTCCGTCTCGCCAGGGAAACCCGTCATCACCGTAGTCCTCAGAGTCACGCCAGGAACGGCGATCCTAAGCGCTTCGGACGCGACAAGCGTCGCCTGGATTGCGCTTTTGCGGTTCATCTTCTCCAAGACCTCGGGAACAGTATGCTGCAGAGGAACATCGACGTATTTCACCGCATGCTTCGCAGTGTTGAGCCAATCGATGAATTCTTCGGTTATCTCGCTCGGATAGCTGTAAAGAACCCGCACCCAGAACCTGCCGGGGAGCTTGTCCAGCGCCCAGAGAAGGTCCGTAAGAGACTTGCGCGGCTTGAGGTCGCATCCGTAGAGCATTGGATCCTGCGCCACGATGTTCAGTTCGCGGCAGCCGCTTTTGAGAAGAGCTTTCGCCTCGGAGAGTATGGAGGCCACCGGACGCGACCTGAACTTCCCGCGTATCGCCGGTATCGCGCAATACGAGCAGCGGTGTGCGCAGCCTTCGGCTATTTTGAGGTAGGCGAAGGCCTTCCCCGTGAAGCGCAGCTCGGGAAGAGCAGGCTCCTCCCATCTGTCGGGGACGCCTATCCACGAATCTACGCCCGGGAATTTCGCCTTGGCCTTGGGATAGCGCTGGGGATAGCAGCCTGTCACGACGACCTTGGAGTAGTTCCCGCTTGCCTTGAGGCGCAGCGCGCGGGTTATCTCCGCCTCGGCCTCCTCGCGCGCGGAAGCGATGAATGCGCAGGTGTTGACTATGACTACATCGGCTCTGTCCGGATCGGGAGAGAGAGAATACCCCTTCTTCAGGAGTCCGCCGGCCCTGACCTGGAGATCCACGGCATTTTTTGCGCATCCCAGGGAGACGAGAGCGAGCGTTGTCTTTTCCTTTGTCGTCATATGCGCAATATTATATCATATCTCAATCGGCAGTGCGTACGCGAGTTTGCCCAACCTCGGCGAAAGTTTGCCCTGCGCCGCTAATTATATAATATCTCAATCGGCTCCGCTTGCGCGAGTTTGCCCAACCTCGGCGAAAGATTGCCCTGCGCCGTTTATTATATATCCCCGTGCAGAACGGAACTGGAAGGCCGGGTGCAAGACTGATGGACACAATTTTGCCGCCAGGAACCCCTGGCGGCAAAACCGTTGTCCAATCTAAGAGGCGGGCAGGATTACTGCGCCGTGAATTTCAGGCGCAGTCGATAGAACTTCTGAGCGTCGGCTGCCTCAGGAACCACCGTGAAGGAACCGCCCTCATTGGCCTCGATCTCGGTCACCGACGAGAACGTGAGGTCGTCCGAAGCCTGAAGCACCGCGCTGGGCGTGAGACCGCAGCCCTCAGGCGCGAGCGACGAGTCCCAGTCTCCTTCCACGGCGTAACTGCCCGTAGCGTCGTCGTACGTGAACGAAATGACCTTGATCGTTCCGTTTGTAGGATTGAGTCCAGCGACATAGCTCTCCCAATACCTCGCACCATTCGCGCCGGTTGAGTTGAGCATATTGGTGACGGCGACATAATCGGTCGAGCCGACATGCGTCGTGAGCCATTCGTCGTCGACGGTTATGCTCGCATTCACATCCCCTCCGTCGGTCACGGGATAGGTGGTGATGGAGAGGAGAAGCTCCGGACCGTATTGATAGTACACCACGCCACCCATTTCGGCCACGTTGGCGCACTTAAGCGAATACTTCGCGCTCGAGTTGCCATTGACCGTAACCGTCGCGTCGTTTTGCAGGCTCACCGGCACATACCCCGTGCACGCGGGATTGGAGATGATGACCATTCCGTTGGTTACGACGGAGGACGTCACGAGGTTGACCGGTCCGGTGACATACACCTGGGAACTGGTCGACCACACGGCTCCGGGCCTCGCCGAGACGCTGGCATCGGATTCAACGTATATCTTGTTCTCCAGCTTGCTCTGGCTTGTCGAAGCGCTGCTGCTGTCGTAGCGGTTCGTAGTGCCGAAGCCGATGTACGCGCCGGAGTTTGCGATGTCGCCGGTGAAGTCGATCGCATCGTGGACGATGTGAGTCTGCGTTGCGACGGAGAACTTTCCGCTTCCGGAAATCTTCTCCCACACAGTCGCGTTGCCGAAGGTTCCGGCGGCAAACGAAACACCATTCTCGCCTATTACCAGCTCCGTGTCAATCGTCCCCGCTGGCGCAGTGTATCCAGTGACGTCGTCAAGCTCGACCTTGGAGTCTGCGTTGCCGTAGCTCGCGAAGGCGAAGTCGCCCGATCCGGACGCATCCTTCACAGCAAGCGTGCCAGCCCATGCCGTATCGCTCCAGCCAACAACGTCCGGCGCCTTGCCGATGTACTCGACGCGTCCGGAACCGGTGACCGCGGAGGCCGAGAGCGTATGGTTGCTCACGACGAGCGTCACGTCCGCCGGAACTGCCACGGCCGTCTCGGAGTCGCCTGCATTGGCGATCAGCTCGACCGTTCCGGATTCGCCGACCGCAGCGAGCGCAGCGGCGAGCGTCTCGTACTGCGTCTCGCCGACCTTGGCGACATAAACAATCGGTGCGGGAGCTTCGGCCACGACGAGCGAAGTCTCGCCCTTCTCAAGGCTGAAGCTGGAGGCATACGTCGCATCGCTGAAGGTGAATTCACCATCGCCCGCAGTCGAAGCATAGGAGAGGATCGTCTGGCCGATAGTGGGTTCTGCCGTTACATCTACGGAAACGGATCCGCCGACAGTCATCGCACCAGTCGCCGCAAGCGCTGCGGAAGCAGAACCGAGCGTGATGGAGGATCCGTCGCACAGCGTCAAGGCACCCGTAAGATTCGCCTCGCCGGGAAGCGAAAGCGTTCCGTAGGAAGTCAGCGTCGTCGCCTTCCACGTCTTTCCTGCAGGGATGCTCGCCGTGCCATTCGTCGCGACGACGATGGAGCCCTTCGTGTAGGGGAGCGTGTTGATGTCCTTCGGCAGGGAGGTCATCAGTGCGGAATCTGCCGTCAGGTCGGAAGACGCAGCAAACACGATGCGCTTGCCTGTGACGGAGATCGTTCCCGCGAATTCCGAATCGTCGCCGAAGAGAATGATCTGCGACACCTGATTGTTGCCGTCCGCAAACGTTCCAGTTCCGGACAGGCTCGCGAAAGAAGCACGGGTTGCAACTGAATTGTTCACCGATGAAAATCCGTTGTCCATGTACCACGCCTCCGTCTGACCGAGGAAGGCGCTGTCGAGATCCTCAAGGACAAGGCCGAACGGGAGAACCTGAATCGCCTGTGAAGGCAGGTATGCCCTGACGCCGTTGAACTTGACGCGCGAATTCGCATTGCCCCACTTGGCGATCTTCGTCAGCTCGACACTTGCCTGACTCTTGTTATTTATTGCTCCATACCTCGTCAGCGTAAGCGTGCCCTGCCATGTCGAATCAGTCCACCACTCGCCATCCGGAGCCTTTCCGGTGTAGGCGACTTCGCCTGTCGTCGCGCCTGCGACTGCGGTGCAGGAGAGTGTGCCGTTGGACGAAACGTTGACTGTTCCGTCGACAGAGAGAGTGCCGGCGGTGAGCGTGTAGTCGCCGACATCGACCGTGACATTCTCAGGCACGTAGACGTCGGTCGTGCTTGCGCCGGTCGACATGAGAAGCTTAACGGTTCCGGAGCTCGTCACAGCTGCCGTAAGAGCTTCCGCAAGCGTCGGATACGTCACTCCGCCGACTTCCGCCACCTTCACGGCGTTGGCAACGACGAGAGCGGCATCTCCGAGGGAAAGTTCGTAAGTCGCCGAATACGACGATTCCGTCCATGCGAACGATCCCGAGCCGCTCTTCGAAGTGTAGGAGAGAAGCGTCAGACCGATGGAGGGTTCGGACGCAACGGACACCGAGACCGCTCCGCCGACAGTCAAAGCCCCCGAAACGGTGAGTTGGATTCCGGCAGCCTCGAGCGAAAGCATAGCGCCTTCCCCGAATGTCAACGGCGCGGTAACGGTCGTCGAAGACGAGAAAGCAAGTGTTCCGTTCACCGTGAGCGAATTGAGCTGAAGAGTGTGGCTTCCGAGCGAAAGCGTGACGCCGGCAGGGATCGTCACGTCCGTCGAAGAGGCAGATATGTCATCGATCACCTCTATCGTACCGTTGTTTCCAGCCGCAGCGATCGCATCGGCAAAAGCCGTATAGAGAACATTGTTTACGCGCAGGATGTCCGGATCGCCGGCAGACGAATCGGGTCCGACGTAGAGAGCGTTGCTTGAGACGTATGTCTTGAGTCCGTTCTTCGAAAGCGTATTGCCATCGGCATCGCAGAAGGAGACGCCGTTGGTGAACGGAGCCGTGATCGCGTCGCCCGAGACTTTGCAGAGCTCGACTGCAGTCGTCTTCGCCGCGGTAAGCGCAGACTGCGTCGTGCGGAAGCGAAGATTGCCGGAGGAGTTGAGGTTGGCGTACACGGTCACCGTGTTCGTCCTGCTCGCGTCAAGGCACATCGTCGCGCCGTCGGCGACATTGAATTCGACGCTGCCGCCGAAGTAGATCGGATCCGCATACCATGTCCGCTCCGCGAGGGCGTTGTCGGTGATGTCGAACGAGCTCTCGCCTCCAGTAACCTTCACAGACCAGGGATCGGATCCGCCAAGCGTAGCATAGTTGTAGTCGAGGACCAATTCGGATCCGTTGAGCTCGATATCGCGGGCGAGCGCGACGGAATCCCACCTGGGCGAGTTGCGGACAACGATCACGGCGTTTGTCGCCGCGATTCCGGGCTCTGCGCCATCAGAGGCGCAAAGGAGACCAGAGTTTTCGATGTTGAGCGTCGAATTGGCGACGGCGATTGTCTTGTCCGAGGCAAGACGTGCCGCAGACGCGTCCAAAGTGCTGCGGATGGTGTTCGTGCAAACAGTCCTGTCCGTTTCCGCGGAGCAGAAGTTGATGTCCATGTCCGCAGCCGAAGCGGAGAAGTCGAGCGTGACGTTTCCGCCAGGCACGTTGATTGCAGCGACATTGGTGAAGTTGGTTCCGAAATAACGCTTCGCGGAACCGGGAAGATTGAGAGTTCCCGCCTCTCCGACGAACTCCACGCCATCATGTCCCGCGCCGCCTTCAGACGACCACGTGAGAGACGTAGCGTTCGTGACAGAAACGAGATTCATCGTACGGAATTTTCCGCCTGCGAGAGTGAACGCTCCGCTCTCAGGTCCTTCAAGACGAAGCTCGCTCGCGGCGAAATCGCCAGTGAGATTGTATTCGGCGCTCGTCTCGGCGGTTGTCGCGAGGATTCGGCGCGAAGTCGTGAAGGCGTCGGTCGCCTCGCCGGTCCAG
Organism: Kiritimatiellia bacterium; assembly: GCA_024694365.1. Classification (GTDB taxonomy): domain Bacteria; phylum Verrucomicrobiota; class Kiritimatiellia; order RFP12; family UBA1067; genus UBA1067. The sequence goes on along the minus strand of JAILJX010000023.1, from coordinate 42,887 downwards.
GTCGTGTCGCCCTGCGGGGTGATCTTCACGAGCGGATCTCCGAATCCAGCGACCTGGCAGAGCGTCAGCCTTTCGATGTCGGACAAAACCATGTTCGCACACGCTCTGCGCGCTCTGAGAAGAGCCTCGCCGGCCGGGTATTCCGTGCCGTCGTAGTCGCCATGGACAGCCCTTACGATGGCGTGGTCGATCATGGGCGACTGCGAATCGCGGCTTATGCCGTCGGAAAGTCCGTTTCTCGTGTTGTTGAACGAGACGAGGAATCCGCCGTTCGGCGCGAGCACTCCCGCCTGGGCGGCGCAGCGCACGAGCGTGTCGTCCGTGTAGCTTCCCATGACGGAGTGGTCGATCCAGCCCGTGAGGCACGGGCAGCACGCGAAGCAGAATTTCCAGACCGAAGTCTGCGTCCACAGGCCGGAGACATAGTAGGCCTCGGAATCGAGTCCGTCATAGTCGCCGTGTCCGTTTATGACGAAAGCCTCGCCGTCGCTCGCCACGGCGGCATTGTACTCCTCTGCCGTGCGGCTGGGACCGACGACTGGGATGAGTTCGCTCGCCGCGCGAAGGCGGGTTATGGTGTCCTCGCCCATTCTGCGGGCCGCGATTTCGTTGTCTATGGTGTTGTATCCCTTCTCCGTCGAGAACATGTTGGGATTCCCGTCGAAGAATTCGTATTCCGAGAGGAAGAAGCGGCTGGTGTTCATCCAGTAATACGACGTGCTCAGTCTCGTCTTGCCGCTGAGGAGCATGTAGCGGTACTTTCCGGCGAAGTCGTCGGACTCTGCGCGCGCGAGCTTGTTGGTGTAGCCGTCCATCATCTGAGCCGCGGTATACGAAACGGAGTCGATTTTGATGGTCTCCTGGAGCGGCATTCGCATCACGACGATATCCGCCTCCCAGTCGACGCCGGTCGTGTCGACGGTTACGTCTTCATAGCTGCAGTCCGCCGTTCCGGTGGCGCAATAGGCGCCGTCGCCATTGTAGTCCCAGACCTCCTGCCCGCCGTTCCTGTCGAGGCAGGCATAGTACATGTCCGAGGGGAAGCCAGGCTGGGTGTTGGCACCAGTTGAAGCGGTCGTCCTGACGTACCGAATCGGAATCTGCTTGTTCGTGTCGGTCTCAAAGCTCATGATGGGCGGCGCGGCGCCAAGGATGACAGTAGACGTTCCGTTAGAAGCCACCGTTTCGATGTATTTGTGGATCGAGAGCGCGTAGTCTGCATACCAAGTCGTATTGTCAAACGACTTCGTCGAGACCGGGAAATCGGCGTATATTTCGTCCGTGTTCTTGATCTTGAACGAGAGATCCGGATGCGTCTTCTCGCGATACGCGACGTACGTCTCCCAGACGTTGGTGAAGGCCGGCGGAGATATTATAACGACATCAGGATTCTGGTTTGTCCCGGCAAAAGCCGTCGCAACACAGCCGATAACAGCAAAGAATGCTGCAAAACGCGATATTTTCATCTTATTTCTCCCTTTTTCCTACGGAAATTGACATATATTATATCACACATTCAGGTGTGATATCAAGCACGAACAAGTACGGATTTCATGCGCGAGGCAAACACATCGGCGGAAAAACGCTTGGCGTTCTCACGGCAGCGCTCATGCGACCATGCCCTGGATTCGAATTCCTCGATTGCGGCGCAAAGTCCGTCAACAGTCTGGTCTTTGAAGAAAAGCCCGGTCTCGCCATCGATGACGGTCTCGGTAGCTCCGCCCAGCCCCAAAGCTATGACAGGCGTACCAGCGGCCTGGGCTTCAACGGGAACGATACCGAAATCCTCTATCCCCGGGAAAAGAAGCGCGCGGGCTCCGGAATAGGCCTGCCGCAGGTCCTCCCTGGAGAAGCCTCCCCCGCCTGCAACAACAAGCTTGCGGCCCATCCTCTCGCAGGCCGCCTTCGCAATGTCGAGCCGCTTGTATTTCACGGGAGCTCCGGCAAAAAGGTAGTAGTCCCCTTCCCCGCGCACCGATCCGGAATAGAACGACGTATCGACAGGCGGATTTACCACTACGGACTCCCTTCCGTACAGTCTCTTTATCCTCTCCGCCACAAAATTGCTGTTTGCGACGAACGTATCGACAGATTCGGCGCTTTCGAGATCCGCACGCCTCAGCGAAGGAGTGAATAACTTCATCGCGAGCTTGCCGAGAAGTCCGGCGTCGCGATAATATTCGTCATGCAGATCCCAAAGATAGCGCATCGGCGTATGGCAGTAGCACACATGCCTCGCTCCGGAGGGCTTTCTGATGCCTTTTATGGGACCCGACTCGCTTGAGACTATTAGACCATAAGCACCCAGATCAAGCCTTCTCGTCGCAGCGCGCATCAAAGGAAGATACGCCTGGGGCTTGCGGCGTCCGAACGGGAGGGACGCTATGAAAGTCTCGCGGACGCGGTGGCCAAGCCAAAAATCACCTTCCCCGGCGGTCCGCATCTTCCTGCCGAACGCATGGGTGTATATGTCCGCCTCGGGAAGAATGCTTCCCAGGGCGGCGAGAACCTGCTCGCCGCCCCGCATGTTTGTAAGCCAGTAATGCAGCAGTGCCGTTCGCATTTACTGTACGCTGACAGGCCACTTTATGCCGAGCGACTTGATTGTCGCATAGCCCGTGCCTTCACCGTCGACAACGACTCCGTTGACCTTGGCGGTGTACTTTTTCAGCTTGCCGCCGATAACAGAATAGACCTTGAACGAGCCCTTGAAAACGCCAGTCTTCGGCGTGTAGGTCACCTTGAGACCGGAGAGATTGGGACGCTTGGGATCGTCGGCTCCCTTGATTTCGCCATGCACATAGCGGAGAGAGGCCGCGCGATCGAAGGACCACTTGCCATTCTTGGCGTAAACGGGCTCTCCGTCGGGCAGATACTCGGAGAGAAGCTCGCCGGGAACCTCGTCCTCATCCTCGACCTCAACGCCGAATTCGCCATCCTCGGTCCACTTTCCGCCGACAGATGCGGACTCTATCGCAACGGAAGAGCCGTATCCGCTGAACGTGCAGACGCCATCCTCGAGGAAGAGTTCGAAAGGAACCGATCCGAGAACCTTCTTGAAAGTGAGCGTTCCGGAAGCGTAGCCGGTCTCATCGACGGAAACCTTCACGCTGGAAGCGGAGGCTTTCGTTCCGTCGACAAGCGTCGCTTTTGCCGAAACGCGAAGCGTCCCGTTCTTGCCGAGCTTGCCGACCTTGAGTTCCACAACGCCCTCGACAGTCGTGCCGTCGGCATCGCAAACGACGCCGGTGAGAGTCTGCGACTTTGTGTAGCCGGTGACTGACGAGGCTCTGCCCGAAGCCGAGCCGCCGGAAGCCGAGCCGGAGGAAGAAGAACCGCCGGAGGTGGAGGCCGAACCGGCGATTGCGGCGCCGCGCGAACCGGGCTTGGAAACAGACTCTCCGCCCTCTCCGCCGCGAACGATACCGTGATTCGCGGAAACCGTGCCGGAGATTCCGGCGCCGCCGTTGCCGCCCACGCTGCCGCGCTCTCCGTCTCCACCATCGCCGCCCTCAACAAGGACGTTGGCCGCGACGATTACGCTGGAAACGCCGCCGGCAAGGATTCCCGCCCCGCCGTTGCCTCCTCCGAGATATCCATCACCGCCTTCGCCGCCCTCGATCTCGCCGCGCCTGCCGGTGCTCTTGACCGTGAGAACGGTAGGATTGGAGGAGGAGCCGGACGCCGTTATGACAATCGCGGCCTTGCCGTCCGAACCCTTGCCCGTCGTATCGACTGCATCGGTTCCGTCGATGTCATTTCCGCGCAGATCGAGCGAAATCGCACCGAGGTCGTCGGAAAGAGTGACCGTACGCTCTATGTCGCGGTTGAGCGTCACGAGAATCGAGGAGCCAGAGGCGGAAACCGTAGCCGCAGGGCCGAACGCCGTTGCGACAGCCGACTTCGCCGAAGCGGAAACCGTGCCGGAGGGCGCAGACGCGCCTGCGGAAGAGCCGCCGCCTGCAGATGTGCCGCCTGCAGCCGAGGCGCCGGAAGACTTGTCCGACACTGCCCCGGATGCGCCGCGGCCAGTGCGAGACTCTCCGCCCAATCCACCGCGAACGAGTCCGCCCGAAACCGTCGAATAGCTCCCCGATATGCCAGTTCCGCCCTTTCCTGCCGAGCCTGCAGTGGCGTCACCGCCTTCGCCGCCCTCGACAAGGACGCCCGAACCGACTACAACGCTGGAGATTCCCTCCGCAAGGATACCCGTTCCGCCATTGCCGCCGATGCTGCCGTCGCCGCCTTCACCGCCTTCGACCTCGCCAGAACCGCGCGTGCTGGTAAGGGTGAGAACGGTCGCCGACGCAGCGTCCGAGCTGCCGGAAGCCGTGATATGGATGGCGGGATGTCCGCTTCCGCCATTACCGGAACGGACATCGCGTCCATCGGTTCCGTCGATATCCTCGCCGTTGAGATTTACGGTGACCGGACCGAGATTGTCCGCCATCGTCACCGTGCCTTCGATGTCGTGCTTGAGCGTCACGCTGATGGCGCCGGCAGCCGTCTCCGAGACGACTGCACGCGTACCGAACGCCTGCTTCACGGCATTGATCTGAGCCTGGGTCGCAGCCCCAGCTTCATTGAACCCCCATACCGCCATGGCGGCCAGGGCAAACGTCTTGACTGTCTTGGTTGAGCAGTTCATTTTTTACTTATCTCCTTTTTCCCCCACAGGCGCTGGCCACACAATACAACCATTCCTGTCGAGATTGGTGGGTAGTATATCATACTTTCTGGGATGGGCGCAAGGGGGTATTTGAAATTTTTTTATCAAATTGGTTGTGTTTAACTTATGGAGCCATCAGACGGGCTAGATCGGCAGGGTCGTCCGTCCGGAAAAGGCGGCACCACGGGCAATGCTCCGCGACATCCCTGTTCCCCGGACAATCGCTCGCAATCACGGGCTGTTGCCTGATTTCCGCCTCGAGAAGCAGGTAGGGCAAACCTTCCCACCGGCTAGGCGCAACAAGTGTACGGGCACACGCCATATAAGCGCCGGCATCGGGAATCTCTCCTGCAAATTCGACGAGGTCCGAAACGCCCAGGCTCTCGGCAAGCCGTTTCATCGCGCCGAAAGTCGGGCCCGCACCGACAAAAAGCGTACGCATGGCCGACGCACGAAGCTTCTCGCTTGCGATTCCGATGGCGCGAAGGAGGATGTCCTGTCCTTTCTGAAAGTCGAACCTTGCGATCGAGACGAACGCGAACTCGCCTTTCCCGTACTTGAGGTCCCCTTCAGGATTTTTGATTTCGGAAGGATCGATTGCGTTCGGTTCGATTGCGACAGGCAGGCCCTCCCCGTAAAGCTTGCCGATATCGGCGGCATCCGTCGGCGTAAGCGCGATTATCCTGTCGCATTGGCGATAAAGCGTCTTTTCCAGCAAAAGCCGCAGATAGCGCTTCACGCGATTGGATAGCGTCTTGGGGAGAAAGCCGTACTTCCTAAGGTGAATTCCATGAACAGTGAAAACGACCTTGCCGCGCGGCTTGACGAAAGGATTGCGGAAAAGCTGAACAAGGGCCTTGAGATGGTTGACATGGACGACATCGGCTCCCCATGTGTTCATTTTGGCGGCGGTGCACTCTCCGCGGTCCGAAAAGAAAACGCGGCATTCATCGTCCTGATGCGCCGCAATCTGCCGCCGGATGTATCCCATCCCGCCGCCGACCGAATCTTTGTCTATAAGATAGGCGATTTTCATGCGAAAGCAAGAAGTGCGAGATTGCGGGAAAGTCCGTGCTTCCACAGACCGTGGCGGAACAGCGAGATTTTGCGCGAGAAGAATCCGCCAGAAGAGAATGCCGCAAGAGCATGCGCAGCATCCGGGGCGTCGGGTCCGTAGCGGTCTGCGAATGCCCTGGCCTGCGCTATGTTTTCTGCCAGACGGGTCCGGAACGCTCTAACCCCCTCGCGAGCGCGGGAGAGCTTTTTGGCGGACGCGGAAAGCGTCGCGCCTACGGCGTTGGCGCCATGCTGACGATAGCGGACAAGCGGCCTGTCGACGAATCCGATCTTTCCGAAAGCGGACGCCACCAGCGCCATCCATGAGTCATGCATGAGAGCTTCGCGAGGCACACTCCCGGCCTTCTCCCTGAGAGCAGCGTTGAAAAGCATAAGATTGCCGGCAATGAAGTTCTGCATCAGAAGGCGAGGGAAGGCGATGCCTTGGGCGACATCTACGCCCTGCCTGGAGATAAACGTCCCTCCGCCAAGAGGAGACCCGTCAGCATCCGCAAGAGATGCGTCCGAGAATACCATGAGGGGAACCGAAGCACCGCAGACCGATTCCAGCTCCCTCATCTTATCCATCAGCGCTGAAAGTTTGTCCGTCTCCCATATGTCGTCCTGATCTGAAAACGCTACATACGGGGATCTAGACTCGGAGAGCAACGCGGAAAAATTGGCGGCGGGTCCATCTCCCGCCGCATCTTCACGCACAATCACCTTCGTCTCGACGCCATGCTGCATGCATATGGAGTCGAGCTGTTCATCCAGGTCCTTCTGGCGGGGACGGAAGGTGGCGACAAGAACGTCTATCATGAAACCAGACGCTTCAGATATGCGCCATAGGATGATTTTCCGTAGCCGTCGGCAAGATGCTTCAGCTGTGCGCCGTCTATCCATCCCTTGGACCACGCTATCTCCTCGATGCAGGAGATCTGCAGCCCCTGGCGCTCTATGAGGGCGCGGACGAAGTTGGTGGCGTCGGCCAGCGACTGGTGGGTGCCTGTATCGAGCCAGGCGAAGCCGCGGCCCATGGTCTCCACTGAGAGCCGCCCTTCTTCAAGATAAAGCCTGTTCAAATCGGTGATCTCGTATTCGCCCCGGGCCGAGGGCTTGAGGTCCGCCGCCTTCTTGACTACGTCGTTCGGATAGAAGTAGAGCCCGACGACCGCGTAGTTTGACTTCGGCTTGGCGGGCTTCTCTTCAAGCGAAACTGCCTTGCCTTCGGAGTCGAACTCCACGACGCCGTATCTCTCGGGATCGCTCACGCGGTAGCCGAAGACTGTAGGCTCCTTGCGCGCGGACGCCGTCTTCAGGAGCTTCGGGAGGTCCGCGCCGTAGAAGATGTTGTCGCCAAGGACGAGGCACGCGTCATCGTCGCCGAGAAATTCGCGCCCCAGCACGAACGCCTGGGCGAGTCCGTTGGGGACTTCCTGCACCTTGTAGGAGAACTTCATCCCGAGGTCCGATCCGTCGCCAAGAAGACGCTCGAAGTTGGGGAGGTCCTGAGGGGTCGAGATTATGAGAACCTCCTTTATCCCCGCCAGCATCAGGGTCGACAGCGGATAGAAAACCATCGGCTTGTCGTACACCGGGAGAAGCTGCTTCGACACGACGCGCGTAAGAGGATGAAGACGCGTTCCCGCTCCGCCGGCCAGTATTATGCCTTTTCTCATGCCAAATCTTCCCCTTTCCGTTTACTTGCCGGTGCCGAGCCTCTCGCCCGAGTAGCGTCCCGAGTGTATCGGACCCCACCACCACTCGTTGTCGAGATACCACTGCACCGTCTTCCTGATTCCGGTCTCGAAGTTCTCGAGCGGCTTCCATCCGAGTTCATCCATGAGCTTCGCTGGATCGATCGCGTACCGCAGGTCGTGTCCCGGGCGGTCCTTCACGAAGGTGATCAGCGATTCGTAAGGCTTCTCCGCAGGCTTGAGCTCGTCGAGTATCCTGCAGACGGTCCTGACGACTTCGAGATTAGTGCGCTCGTTGTGTCCGCCGACATTGTACGTCTCGCCCGGAACGCCCTTCCCGTTCACGAGGAGAAGCGCCCTGGCATGGTCCTCCACATACAGCCAGTCGCGCACGTTCGCCCCCTTTCCGTACACCGGAAGAGGCTTGCCGTCGAGGCAGTTCAGGATGATGAGAGGTATGAGCTTCTCCGGGAAGTGGTAGGGCCCGTAGTTGTTCGAGCAGTTCGTTATGAGAGTCGGCAGTCCGTAAGTGTCGTGCCAGGCGCGGACAAGGTGGTCGCTCGACGCCTTCGAGGCCGAATATGGGGAATGGGGGGAGTATGGAGTCTTCTCCGTGAAAAACCCCGTCTCGCCCAAGGTCCCGTACACCTCGTCGGTGGAGATGTGCTGGAAGCGGAACGCTGCCTTCCCGGCATCGTCAAGCGTCTTCCAATAGCCGAGAGCCGCCTGAAGAAGAGTGGCCGTTCCGGTCACGTTGGTGCGGATGAATTCGCCGGGCCCGTCTATCGACCTGTCGACGTGCGACTCGGCGGCAAGGTGGAATATGGTGTCGGGCTTGAAGTCCGCAAACGCCTTGTCCATTGCCTGAGCGTCGCATATGTCCGCCTTGAGGAAGGAAAGGCGCGGATTCGACGAGGCGAGCGTCGCCGGATCGAGTCCGACCTCCTTGAGCGATTCCGGAACGCCAGCGTACGTAAGCTTGTCGACGACAAGCACGGTCGCCCCGGTCTCTTTCAGAAGAAGTCTCGCAAGAGCCGAGCCTATGAAGCCTGCGGCGCCTGTGACAATGCAGCGTTTGGAATACACGTTCATTTCTCCTCCCAAGGTTCTATGTCTTTGAGACACGGATGTTTCTGGTCTTTTTCCGAAAGTTTGAGCTCCACACCGACATCCGGCCAGACGATCCCCAAAGCAGGATCGTCGAAGCGCATCCCGCGATCTGCTTCTGGGCAATAGAGATTGTCGCACTTGTAGCTGAATAGCGTATCGTCCTCAAGTACGATAAACCCGTGCGCAAAGCCGCGCGGAATGTAGAACTGCTTCTTGTTGTCGCCCGTCAGAGTGACGGCGACATGCCTGCCGAATGTCGGAGAGCCCTTTCTGATGTCAACCGCGACATCCCAGACCGCTCCGCGGATTACGCGGACGAGCTTCGCCTGTGTGTGAGGCGCCGCCTGCCAGTGGAGACCTCTGACGACGCCCTTGGACGAGAAGCTCTCGTTGTCCTGCACGAAGTCGGCGCCAATACCGGCCTCTTTGTATCGGGCGGAATTGTATTGTTCGACAAACCACCCGCGCGCATCGCCGAACACCCGGGGCTCGACAACCTTCACACCTTCGATTTCCATTGATGTCACATTCATTTCGGAGAATATTATACCAAAATCCGCGCCATCGCATCACTCAAAGAATCATTCCGCCGATACGGCCACCCCGCCGTATTTCTTGCTGAAGGCCGCTCCGCAGAACTTGGAGCCCACAACTACGCCATTGACCGTGAACTTTATCTCCTTGGCATATCCCGCCGGCGCAGCGGAGAACGAACCCTTCACGACACCGGTCTTCTGGTTGTACATGAGTTTCGCCTTGTACGGATTGGGATCCACCTCCGCGCGCTTGTTCTGCCGCGGGAAAACCCATTTTTTCCCTGCAACGGAAAATTGGACAGGCTCGGCGAAGAATTCGCAGTCGAAAAAATGGTCCCCGTCGGAAAGGGCATGCATCGGCGAAGGTTCGACAGGCTTCACACTGTATGCAGCACCCGAGGCCATGCGAAGATCCGTCGCGTCGGAGACCATGACCGACCTGTCTTCATTCACCCAGAAAACGAAGCCCACAGCACCCTTCTTGGAATACGCGAACGGTATGGCAAGAGAGCTTTCGCCTAGAACGCCCTGCGAGGAGATCGACACCTTAGATCCGTCGGGCATGGTGCCGACAAGCTTGCCCTTGCCCTTAGACGACACCGTGACAGAGAACGCCGCATTGCCTGCCGCAGTCTCGAGCGCGAACGTCCAAGTTCCGGCAAGATTCGCCATCCTGGCCTTGGCGACAGCCTTCGCATCGCGGTCTTTTGACTTCGAAAGATCCGCGCCCGCCTGGACGTCCACATCAACACCCGTCGCGACAGTCCCGTTGAGCCGGATTGTTCCGATCCCCGGAAGTTCAAGAAGCGCATCGCCTCCTGCGACAGGATATGCAGACTTGTCCACTGCGATCTTCTGTTTCTTGCCGCCGAAAGGAACATATGTCACAGTCGGACGACATGTGCCGTCGCTGCGTTTGGCCTTGCCTGTTTTGACGGTAAGCACTCCTGCAAGCGATCCGTTACCATCACGAACCCAGCCCACATACGTAACATTCCCGGCAAACGGAGAGTCGTCGCCTGTGGAGTAGAGATCGGGCGATTCCGGCTCGTCATCGCCTGGATCGACGGGCTCGGGGTCGACAGGCTCGGGATCGACGGGCTCGGGGTCGACAGGCTCGGGGTTGACAGGCTCGGGGTTGACAGGCTCAGGGTCGACGGGCTCGGGATCGACGGGCTCGGGGTCGACGGGCTCGGGGTCGACGGGTTCGGGGTTTACGGGCTCGGGGTCGACGGGCTCGGGGTTTACGGGCTCCGAATCTTCCCATGTAGGGTCGTATGCGGGCAGAACAAAACCGGAAAGGAAGTCTGTCTGGGGCGCTGAAGAAAGCAGCTCGTCCACGTTTACGGGTTCGGGAACGCCGCATCTTCCTGCGCACGAACCCGCAATTGACGCAGCAACTCCATTAGTCCATTGGGCATACAGCTCCACCAAACTCTCAGGTTGGTTATCCATCGCAAACGAAACTTCGTCTCCAGGACGGAAGATGGAACCTGACGCTTCAAGCGCATTTGACGACACGCCCCATCCGGCGAAGACGCCCCCCACGCACCCGCAGAACGTGCAGTCAGGCGCAGGAAAGCTAACACCGGCAGGAATGACCATTCCGAAGTCGGCACCTGCGCCTCCGTTAGCCTTGCAGCGTACGGCGTAGGTGCCCCGCCATCCTGCGCAAACGGCAAATGCGGGATCGCGGGCCGACTCCGTTACGCATGTCGGATCTATGCAAGCCTGGGAGACGACACGCACATACACTCCACCGCCTGGCTCGGGAACGAAGTCATAATACGTGACTGTTTTGTCCACAGTGCAGCGGGCACAGTTTGAGAAATCGTCCGTAGACGCATATTCTACGATGTATCCATCAACACCGGCCAGAGGTTCCCAGCTTACCCGGAACATTTCCGCCGTCGCTGTCGGAAGCAACTCTACGGAAGTGATCCTGGCATCGGCGGGAACGATTTCAGTGCGCAGGGCGCCATCCTTTTCCATGGCCCACCCTCCGGTGCGGCAGACATTGCCCAGAATCCGGCTTGAGAGCGACGAACATACGAGTATGTCCCTGTTGGAGGCGGACGAGACGTCGTTCATGAAAACATCGGCTGTGACAATCTCTCCTCCAAGGCTTCCGAGACGTATGCCGAACCCTGTCGACTCGACCAAGTTGCTGCACACCACCGCGCCGTCAAGTCCGGAAAGATATACCCCCTCCAGACGCGTTCCGCGAATCGTATTCGCCGAAATCGTACAATTCGTGCATCCTGTGGCGTAAACGCCGCGCCCAGCGACATCCTCGAACATGTTGCCATGCACGTACGCAGAAGGCACCCCCGACATGTACACGCCCGACCTGTACTCGCCCGAAACGCCGGTTATCACGTTCCCGCGAAATTCGCATTTCTCCGCATTCAGGAGACAGGCTCCATGTCCGGCGGGGGCGTCGATCTCATTTCCTTCAGCAACGATCGATGAAGCATCCGCCGCATAGAAGCCATTGCCGCCGGCCCATTCCGCAAAATTTCCGGTCGCCTTGATGGAGGCCCCTTTCTCGGCACGGAAGGCATCCCCCGTCGCAGAGAGTATCCCGTTGCCGCAGGCTGAAATCTTAGTATCGGCGTCAGAGGCGAACACTCCCGCAGCGCCCGGTTCGCTAAATGTGTTCCCTTCGAGAACCGCCGAAGACGCACCGCGCGCCACAGCCCCGAACGAACCGCATCTTTCGAACGTGTTGGAGACTGCCGTGCAGTCCGATCCGCCTTCTGCGCAGAACCCCGCCGCGCCGCAGGCCACAATTGAATTGTTCTCGGCGCAGGCCTTGCCGCCCGAAATCTGCAGTCCGTGCACGCCGGCAGTCTCGATCGTGTTGCCAAGAATGTCTGCGCATGATGCCGACACCGACATCCCGGACCGTCCCGCGCCGAAGATCATGTTCCCTGAGGCATACAGGGAATCTCCGGAAATCACCGTAATCCCGTTGTGCATCGGATTGGACAGCGTACTGTCTGTGACTGAAACCACCGCGCCGGCCTCGCCGGAGACAGCGCTCTTTTTGGCGCCGTCGACAACAGCTTCGCACACGGTTGCGAATCCGCCGGCGACATAGAAGCCGTATTCGCCGGGCGTCAACACCTCGTCCTGGACCGATACCACGCCAGATCCGCCATCCGCGCAGAACCCATTCGCCGCAGGAGAGTCGATGATGTTTCCGCAAGATACGACGCTCCCGGCGGACTGCACCCTGACCGCATTCTGCCCCGAACCGGACACTGCGTTGTCAATGAAAAAAACGCCGGCCCGTTCCGACAGCAACGCGCCCGTCCCGCCCGCGACATTGTTGGACGAAAACACGCAATTCGTGTAGCCATAGGCCATCATTGCATACGAGCGCAAGTTGGCGAAGTCGCAGGACCTTACGGTTATCCGCTCCGCAGGATCGCCCTCAGGCATATGATGGGTCCCCACTCCGGCGAATACGCCATCAAACTTGCAGTCTGCGACAAGGATGTCGCGACAGACCGTTCCGTCCACAGGATACGACTCGCCTTCACTCGACTGCTCTATGTAGTCGAGGTGGACAGCCTCTATTCCGCCATAACGGAGAGGATTGCCTACCTCGGTTCCGGACCAGAAACCGGGATCGTCGCCAGTGTATTCCACCGAAGCCGTAAATGTCACATTAGAGACGATACATTCTGCGCATCCGCTAAGATTGATGTTGTGGTCTGTCGCACAAGTACAGTGAAGATCCCGTATTGCGATGCGGGAACCGTGGACAATGCGAATTCCGTACACGACACGGGTCTGGTCCGCCGCGCAGTCCCAAATGCCGCCCTGGACGACAACATTGGAAATCTGCGTATAGCCGCCGTGATCGCACGTCGCGTCCATCGGACAGTCTCCGCCGGCTTCGTCGACATGCTGCCCCCTCAAAAGCCCGCCGCATCCCTCCATCGCGACAATCTTGGCGTCCGGCGAGAGGGTGAGCGTCGTATCGGAATATATCGACATGGGCGAGCTCAGGTGATACGTACCCGCCGGCACGCGAACCTCTGTCGTCTCCGCAGCGCCGGCGGCCTGCTTCAGAGCTTTCCGGAACGCGGGGAAGTCGTCTGCGCCGTCGGTGCCGTCCGCACCAAAGTCCTTGACGTTGTACACGGCGGCGGAAACGCTCCACGCCGCGAAAAGGAAAACCGCCACGATCGCCTTGCGCAGCACGGCGAATTCCCCGCAATCCAGTTTGCATTTGCTCATAGTCTCTATCCTTCAGGTTAATTGTACCACAATTGCGCACAGAACTCAAGGGACGGGAATCCCCTTCATCGCCTCCAATGCGGCTTCGGCGGCATGCGGATAATTGATCATGACCGACCTGGCCAAAGCGGCTCTGGACTGCGCCTTGGGATCGTTTCCGCCCGCAACGACATCGCGAATGAAAGAGTCTATCGCGTCCGTATCGTATGCAACGTAGCACTGCCCGAGGCATTTCCGCCCGAGAGGCGCGAACTTCCCATCAATGTCCGCAGGCGACTTGAGCATATAGCAGCATGGCTTGCCGGTGTAGAGATATTCCACGAGAAACGATCCGCAATCCTGTATGCAGCCGTCTGATTCGGCAAACTCGGCGAACGGGTCTCCGCATTCCGACCATATGACGTTTGGCTTCAACCTGAGCGCGGCAAAATACTCCTCCGTGCGTCTTGCCCCCCAGATACACGGTTGCGCCAGCGTCTCGGCGAGGAAAGGATGGGGCCGGAACACAAAATCGATTTCCGGCCAGCGGTCCGGCATCTTCATGAAGAAGCCGGCGTATCTTGCGATGTTTGCCAGAAGCAGGCGCTCGTTCTTTCCTCCTTCGACAGAATGGTGCAGCGCAACGAGTATGCGCTTGCGCGAACGCTTCACCGGCCGGGCAGAGGCGAGAGAATCCATCTTGACATATCCAGTAAGCACCGCATTCGCACCCCTGAGGATGGAATGCTCCGCATACTCGGACATCGTCTCTTCGCACTCGAAAAACACTCGCCAAAAACGAGCGTAGTTCTCCCCGGACATTATCGACCTGTCATAGACCGATCTGTAGAATCCATAATTGACATGGATGGGCAAGACATCCCGGTCGGCGCTTGCGCGTATCGAATATCGCCAGAACGAACAGTCGTGCGGGGTCGGATAGCATACCATATCCGCTTCGCCAAGGACATCCGGCCAATCGCCGTCTGCTCCGGGACGAACCTTCACAAGCCTGTCCTCAGGGATGATGCGGGCAAGAGACTCTTCGCACCTCTCCATGTTGCGCACGGCATTCCTCTCGCCATGCCTGAAATCCGGAATGACGACAATACGTGGTTCATAGACCGTGCTTTTCGCCATGGCTTCAAAGAGAGGACGGGCGGCGAACATGGATGCGTCCGACACCATGTACAGCACGCGGATTTTCCATCCCGAAGCCTGCCGAGCACGGATTTTCTCCGCTATGCGCGGAAATTCCGCCCGCTGCTTTTCCGGGGACGGAACACGATAGGCAAGCCTGTCGCGCAGGCTGACCAGCCCGTAAGGAAGAATCCACCTCACAATACGCACGAACTGGCCCCGACTCTCGCCTTCGGCTATCCTGTCGAAGTATGTCGCTTGTCCATAGCGCTTCTTTATGTACGCGCTTTCGACTCCGTAGGGCAGAAACTGCTTTACAATGCTTCTTGCGCACGATAAAAAGCCTCGGCGCGGCATTCGCTGTCCTTCATCCATTCCTAAAGCCCTGCAGATCTTTTTATGCATGCAAGCGCCGCTTCCGCGGCATGAGGATGATTGACCATGATGGTTTTGGCGAAGGCAGCGCGAGACTTTGCCTTGGAATCGTTCCCTCCGACTATGACATCGCGAATGAACGAATCGATTGCGTCGGTATCATACGCAATGTAGCACTGTTCGAGGCATTTCCTGCCCAAAGGAGCGAATTTCACGTCGATATCAGCAGGCGACTTGAGCATATAGCAGCAAGGCTTTCCGGTATACATATACTCGACGAGATACGATCCGCAATCCTGTATGCAGCCGTCGGATTCAGCGAACTCACTGAAATAGTCGCCCCCGTCGGACCATATCACGTTCGGTTTGGACTTCAATTCCCGGACGTATCTCTCGACGCGCCCCGGCCCCCATATTTTGGGACGCGACATGATCTTGAAAAGAAACGGATGCGGACGGAAAACGAAATCGATACCTGGCCACCTGTCCGGCATGGACATGAAGAAATCGGCATACCGGATGAAATTGGCGAGAGACAGCATCTTGTTGGTCCCTCCTTCTACAGAATGGTGCGGTGCGACCAGTATTCGCTTGCGGGGATGGGCATTTTTCCTGGCAGCAGCGAGGGCATCCATCTTCACATAGCCGACCAGCTCTCCGTTGACACCCCCTATCGCCGAATTGGCGCGATACTCGGCGAGCGTGTCTTCGCATTCGAAAAACGCTTTCCACATGTATGCGTAGCTCTGTCCGCCCATCACATGGCGGTCGTATACTGAGCGGTAATAGCCGTAGTTCACGTGGATGGGCAGAAAATCGCGACCCACGGCATAACGTGGATTGTAGCGGAAGCTGGACATTTCGTACGGCGAGGGATAACATACTATGTCGGCACACTCAAGGACATCTATCCACTGCCCGAACTCGTCCATCTGCGCAACCGAAAGCCTTTCTTCGGGAACCGTCGTCGCAAGATCCGCCCTGCAAGACTCCATCGCGTCCAGATGTCCGCCATCGTGCCAACGCAAGTCCGGTATGACTACGATCCTGGGATCGAACATACCGTCGCGCATCATCGCATCAAAAAGCGGACGCGCCGGGAACATCGAGGACGAGGAGACGAAGAATACGGTCTTCGCCTTGCCTCCCGCCGAGATTTTGGCGGCAAGGCGTCTGCATTTCTCCGGAAAGGAAGCTTGATGTTTTTCGTACGACACCTTTTCATGTGTGCGCGCGAGAGTCTTGGGCTTTATCATGGAAGCCAATTCCGGATTGACTTTCCTAACAAGCGAAAGAACCTTCCCGATCGGCTCGTTGCTGTCGCCATCCACGGCCTTGACCTTGAGCAGAGGCATCCTGTACTTTCCGCACAGCGTAAGGGGATTCTTTGTCGGAGAGCCCGAAGCGAGCACGTCGAGCGGAACATACGAATCCCATCTGTAGCCGGCGTCCGTCAAAAACTCCGTGAGTCTCAGCTCAAAAAGGACTATAACCTTGTCGCGCTCGAAACGGCCCTCGACTCGCGAAAGGAATTCATCAAGCTTTCCTCCGTCTATGACCGGCCTGCGGAACACATAGAAATACGACTGGAGATGGAGACCTCCAATGGCTCTGTATGGCGTCATCCCCCAAAAATCGCAATCCCGCCCCGCCATCGTCCCGAAGGTCTCGGCGAACGGATACACGGGCCCGTAGCTCGAATCGTTCATGACCACGAGTTCGTCCGCGACTTCCGCCCCTGCAAGCCCCTCTTCGCGTGCAATCTCCAACCCGCGTCTGTATGAGCCGAAGTCGTATTGTCCATGCCGCAGGAATTTCGCCACAGAGACGATTCCGCGAAGCTTTTCCGTCTCTCCCGGAAACACAGGGCAGTCTGCCACGAGAATGATGTTATCCGAAACTTTCTTCAGTCCCTTGAGCAAATACACCAGCGTCTCAGGGATAACTCCTTTACCGAAATAGGATGCGACGATCGCAGTGCGCCCGTGGACTCGCGGAAAACGCCCAAAACTTACGGTGCATTCCTCAGCGCCGTCCGGGAAAACGGGTTCTTTGACCTCGGTAAGAGAAATCTGCCTTCCCTCGCGCCTTCCGAAGCGCTCGTAATGAAGAAGCGGATTGAGCTTTGCCGTCCTGACATCATGGTGTAGCGCCCAGTACTCCTCGTTGACGAACGAAAGAGACGGATTGCGGTTGCTGCCTACTCCGAAGAGGAGATAATGCCTTGCCGGATCCAGCCCGGAGGCAGCGACGTCAGGATTGTTCTTGAGATACCACTGGGGGTCAAAAAGAGGAGATTCGCGTATCGTCCTGGTGTCGCGAGCGATTTTCAGCTCGGCCTTCGCCGTCTTCCTTGCCGCAATCAACGTCCGCTTGAGCGCCCGCACAATGTCGAGTGCATAGCCGATGCATCCGCACATCTGTCTAAATCCCCTTTCCGGAGAGCGATTTCTTTATTTCGGTGGTCGAAATTTCAGGGGTGCGAGGCAGATACACGACTTCGCACTTGTCTTTGAGAAAATCGAACTTCCCCTTCCAGTCGTCGCCCATGACGAACACGCTGATTCCGTATTTCTCGACATCGGTGTTCTTCTGCTCCCAGTTCTCTTCGGGGACGACAAGATCGACATAGCGAATCGCCTCAAGCATCTGCTTGCGCTGCTCGTATGTGAAGTAGCATTTTTTGTGCTTCTCGACCCAGTTGAACTCATCCGAAGACAAAACAACGACAAGATAGTCGCCCAACTCTTTCGCACGGCGGAGCAGATTTATATGCCCGTAATGCAACAGATCGAAAGTACCGTATGTAATTACTTTTTTCACAGCGTTCGGAAAATCTCGATAAATAAGCAAATTTTGAATTATTATAACATTTTCCGTTTGCTCCCGTCAACCGCCACGGCCGGCAGCCCATGGGTCGCTGCCATGCGGCCATCCCCCACCGGGGGCCGTAAATCCATCAGAGGGAGGCCAGCAGACCGCCTGAGAGCAGGATATGCTTCTCGCGCGCGGATAGAGACGTTTCAAGGATGACTTCACCCTTGGGGGTTTTCACGGCAAGCCGCCCGTCGCCCTCGACCGCCGCACGCATTCCCGCCAGGGAAATCGCGTCGCCGGCATCTATCTTAGAGTAGTCAGAGGGGTCGGCAAACACAAAAGGCACAATGCCGAAATTGATCAGATTTGCGCGGTGAATGCGCTCGATAGACTTTGCGAAAACCGCCTTCACGCCAAGATACATCGGACAAAGCGCCGCGTGCTCGCGGCTGGAGCCCTGTCCATAGCTCTCGCCCGCGACAATGACGTTCGCGAGGCCCTTCCCCTTGTTGGCGAGGCATGTGTCGTGGAACTTCGGATCGCACGGCTCGAAGACGTATTTTGCGTATTCGGGAATGTTTGAGCGGAACTTCAGCCTCGCCCCCGCGGGCATGATGTGGTCGGTGGTTATCTTGTCCCCGACCTTGATTGCGCACACGCCCTTGATCCCGGAGGCAAGCGGAACGCCCTTGGGCACGGGTGCGATGTTGGGTCCGCGGACGATCACGGTTCCCTTTACGCCCTTGCCCGCTGTCGATCTGTAAAGGAACATGGAGTCGTCGACAGGAAACTTCTTCGGCGCGGGGACCGCTGCGACAGGCTTCTCCGTCGGGAGTTCAACCTTGCCGGTCAATGCGCTGGCGGCGGCCGTTTCGGGCGAGACGAGATAGACCTTAGCGGACTTCGTGCCGGATCTGCCCTCAAAGTTCCTGTTGTTGGTTCTGAGAGAGACGGCTCCGGTTCTCGGGCTCATGTGCGCGCCGATGCAGAATCCGCACGCATTCTCCAACATGCGGCATCCCGCGGAGTGGAGCATCGCGAGCGAACCGTCCTTGGCAAGCATGTTTATGACCTGCCTCGATCCGCACGCTATGCCGACCTCTACGTCGTCCGCGACATGCTTTCCCCTGAGATGCAGCGCGACGGTCCGTATGTCCCGGTAGGACGAATTGGTGCACGAGCCGATCATTATCTGATTGACCTTCGTCCCCTTCATGGACTTGACGCTCACGATGTTCCCCGGGGAATGCGGGGCCGCCATGAGCGGCTCCACCTTGGAAAGGTCGATTTCGAAGCTGTCGTCGTATTTAGCGCCCCTGTCGGGCAGGATTTCGGAAAAATCCTTGGAGCGCCCTTGCGCAGCCAGAAACTGCTTCGTCACATTGTCGGAAGGGAAGACGCTCGTCGTCACGCCGAGCTCTGCGCCCATGTTGGCTATCGTCGCGCGCGATGGCACGTCCAGAGTCTTGACGCCGGGTCCCGTATACTCGAATATCCATCCGACGTTCCCCTTGGTCCCGTACTTCGCAAGAACGGCAAGAATGACATCCTTGGCGCTGACGCCCCTCCTCAATTTCCCTTTCAGGACGATTGCGCGGACTTTAGGCGCCGGGATGTGGAAAGCGCCGCCGGCCATGGCGACGGCGATATCTATTCCGCCCGCGCCGATGGCGATCTGCCCGATTCCGCCGCCCGTCGGGGTGTGAGAGTCGCTGCCGAGAAGAGTGGAACCGGGGCGCCCGAACCGCTCAAGGTGCAGCTGGTGGCAGATGCCGTTGCCGCACTTCGAATAGACGACGCCGTATTTCTTTGCGACTGACTGGAGAAAGTCATGGTCGTCGGCGTTTTCAAAGCCGATCTGCACCGTGTTGTGGTCCACGTACGAGACGGAAATCTCCGTCTTTACGCGTTTCACCCCCATAGACTCGAACTGCAGATACGCCATCGTCCCGGTGGCGTCCTGCGTCAGGGTCTGATCGATGCGGATGCCGAGTTCGGGATCCACGGAAGGATCGCCCTCGACAAGATGCGAGGAGAGTATCTTCCACGCGACGCAGAGCGGCTTTTCCATCGTTTCCCCTTTCAGACGAGTCCGCGCTTGATAAGGTGCTCCGCTATCTCCACGGCATTCAGCGCCGCGCCGCGGAGAAGCTGATCGCCGGACACGAACATGTCCAGTCCCTTCTTGTCGTCGCGCGAGATGTCCTGGCGAATTCGGCCGGCAAGCACGTCATACTTGGCCGTCGCATCGAGAGGCATGGGGTAGCCGCCGTTGAGAGGATCGTCGACGACACGGACGCCTTCGCTGCCGGAGAGTATTTCGCGAGCCTCTTCGGGGGTGATGTCATTCTCGAATTCAAGATTCAGCGACTCCGAGTGTGCGCGCGCAATAGGGACTCGCACGCACGTGCAGCTGAGCCTGAGATCGGGATGGTGAAGCATCTTCCTCGCCTCGTTGCGCATCTTGAGCTCTTCAAGCGTATACCAATTCGTCTCGTCGAACTTGTCGATGTGGGGAATGAGATTGTACATCAGCTGATGCTGGAAAGCCTTCACGGTGAGCTTCTTCCCTTCCGCATACTCGTGAATCTGGTTCTCGAGCTCCGCAAGGCCCGGGGCGCCGGCGCCGGAAGCGGCCTGATAGGTTGAAGCCACGAGGCGCTTGAGACCTTTCGCCTTGTGGAGTGGCGCCACAGCCTCGAGCATTATGGCCGTAGTGCAGTTGGGGTTTGCGATAACACCCTTGTTCCAATCGAGGTCCTCTGCGTTCACCTGCGGCACGACCAGCGGCACTTCCGGATCCTGGCGGAAGGCGCGGGAGTTGTCGATCATCTTGGCGCCCGCCTTGACTACGGCGTCCTTGAGCGCGAGAGCGACATCGGTCTTGCCTGCGAACAGGACGATGTCAAGGCCGTCAAAAGACTTCTCGGTGGCAGGCATGACGTGATACGTTTCGTCAAGAATCTTCTCGTCCCGCTCGCGGCTTGCGAACACGTGAACCTTGCCGCAGGGGAACTTGCGCTCCTTGAGGACCTTTATCATTTCAGTGCCGACGGCTCCGACGCCGACCAATCCGACTTTGTACTCTTTCATTTTCATTCTTTCTCTTATTTCAGAAACGCGTGTATTATATCAAAATATGCCCCCGCCGCGCATTACCCGTTTGAGGGGTGCAGGGATTCGCAGCGGACGATCACATCTCCGTCGGGAACGTTCGCGACAGCCGCGCGTTTGAACTTCGCAGGCGCGGATACGGGCCGGGAGCCTATCGCGACCGGCGATAGAACGGAAATCCATTCATCGACAAGGCCTTCGTCCGCCAGAAAGCGCGCCAGGCAGAGCCCGCCCTCGCAAAGGACGTGCATGATTCCCGCCTTCCCGAGCGTCTCCAGAGCCTTTCGCGCATCGTCGCAGACAAGCGTCCTGTTTGGCGCGCCATCCGTGAATATCCTGGCATCGCGCGGGAGCTTGCCCGACCTGGAGACGACGACGCGGACGAGATCGGGATTGGATCCTTCATGCGGAAGGAGAGAAGGATCGTCCCTCCTCACGGTCTCCGCGCCCACCATTATTGCGTCCGCCCTAAGCCTCTCCATGCCCGTGATCCTGCGTGCCGAGGCGGACGATATCCACTTGGCGTCGCCCATGACGTCGCATATCCTGCCGTCGAGAGACATGGCCACTTTGACCGTAACATAAGGCATGCCGGTCGTGACGTGCTTGGCAAACGGGGCGACAAGACGCTTGGCGAGACGCGTCGCATCCGCGTCCCTGAGGCACGAGCAATCTATCCCGGCCTTGGCGAGGACGCGCTTCGCCCTGCCGCGGTTGCTGGGGTTTGGGTCGGGGATGGCATACACGACGCGCGCAATCTTCGCGGCGGCAATGGCGTCGGTGCAGGCGCCGACGCGTCCCGGACGCGAGCACGGCTCCAAAGTAACGTAAAGAGAGGCTCCCCTCACGGACTTTCCGCGCCGCGCGGCGTCCTTCAGCGCGGCGACCTCGGCATGGTCACCGCCGCAACGGGCATGCCAGCCTACGCCTATGACGCGCCCGCCCTTCACGACGACGGCTCCCACGGGAGGATTGGGCCTTGTGTGCCCCTCGCCGTTCTTCGCGGCATCGAGAGCCAGAAGCATCGCTTCGCAGTCTCCGCGAACGCGTCTCATGCGTGCCACTCCCATCACTCCCAATAAAGCGGCAGAGGGTTTACGGGCGCCTTGTGGTCCTTTGGGAAAGGCTGCCCGGACCACGCCTTGAGCGATGTCCAAGGCTCGTCGGGGGAAGTCCAAAAACTGTCATCGGCGGGCAGCCCCAAAGGCAGGAGGAAGAGTGAAGTTATGTAAAGCGAGCCGTTGTTCGTGTAACGGTCGCTTACGGAAGGCAGGGCGCCATTGAAGCCAAGGGTGAGAAAGCCGGCCTTGTTGAAGTTGCGGCGATCCGAGAACATGCGGCGGCGGACGGCATCGAGGGCGGAGCGGACCTGTCCCTCTGAAAGCTCCCCGGGAAGCTCCTTGCGCCAAGCGAGCAGAGCCAGGGGATGGAACACGGCCATGCGGTAGGGAATCGAGCGGCCGAACACCGGATAAGTCCCTTCGGGGCTCACCATGCGTTCAAGAATCGCAGAATGCCGCTGCATGCGCTTCACGATATCCCTGAGACGATCTCCGGCATTCCTGCGCTTCCCGTCGGGTGCGACATACGGGATAAGCCACTTGCGCGCGCGCACAAGCTCCTCCACGCATTCGAAATACATCGGCTGGATGACGTAGGCGTTGTAGTAGTCGAAGGCGAAGGATGGTCCGTCGGAATACCATCCGTCCCCCACGTACCATTCCTCCGCCTTGTAGAGGCCCGTGCGAAGACGGTATTCGTCCACCTTGCCGCGGGCCCTCATGAGGAACGCCTCCTCCATGGAGCAGAAAAGCACCCAATTCTGGTAGGGAGGGGAATACCTGCGCAGCCCCTCGAACGCCTCGCGGTAACGCGCCTTGGTGGTGTCGTCAAGGGGAACCCACAATGCGTCCCAGGCACGGAAAAAGCTTTCGGCTAGATATGCGGCGTCGACGAGAGTCTGGCCGCCCTTCTCCCATCCCAAGCGGTCGGGCGATGCGGGGTCCACCGCATTGGCGTAGGACTTGAGCGCCATGGCGCGGATTTCCTTGCGGAGCTTTCCCTCGGGAGTGTCGTCGTCCGGCAGCGCGAGCCAAGGGGCGATACCAGCCATAAGCCTGGCGAAAGCCTCCATATAGGAAACCTCGACGTTGCGTCCGTCCCACGAAGGGGAAAGCTCAAGCGTGCCGGAGGCCGTATTGTACACCTCGTGTAGGCGGCCTTCGGACATGGGCTTCAAAACCGGGATCGCAAGATCGGCAGCAAGAGCGACCCATTCTTCGCGTACAGTCCTTGCCGCGTCGACGCAGAGCGAAACGGCGATCGTCGCGGCCAAGACGGCCGCCTTTGCAGTGCAGTTCATTTTCATTTCCATATCGATTTTATGTGCGCCACGCCCTTTGCAAGAGCTTCGGTACGGACAGATGCATTTGGTTCGACGACGACATGCTTCACGCCGCTTGCGAGCCGTGCCAGAGCAGCGAAATCCACCTTGCCTTCCCCGGGAGGAAGGTGGTCGTCGTTGAAGTCCACGACATCGTTCAGATGCATGCCGCGTATGAAAGACCAGAACTCCTCATTTGGCACGGTGGAGGAGAATCCATCTGAGAGCCACCCATGCATTTCGCGCACACGGTGATGCCCGGTGTCGAACCACGCCTTTACGGGAGAGGAAGAGAATTCCGCGGCGAGCGCCGCCATTTCCGATTCGTCAGGAAAACCCTCAAGATAAGGAAGGTTCTCCAGCGCAAGAACGACACCACGCTTTTCCAGAAGAGGGACGAGAGGGGCGAGTTCGGCCTTGAACAATTCGAGAAGTTCAGCTCCGCGGCTGCGGCGCAGTTTCATCGCGCGAGCGAGAAGCTTGGCGTGTTTTTTGTCGGCAACATTGCCCTTCGCCTTTTCGAGAGACTCGCACAGAACGGCTGAGGTGAAATTCCTGCGGAAAAAAGAAGTGAACCACACACGTCCCGCATGGAGGACGACGGTATCGGCGCCGATGTCCGCCGCAAAATCGATGTTCTTTGCGATGTGAAATCTCGCGAGAGCGCGCGCTTCGGGATCGAAGGACGCGAGAGAGTAGAGCTCGGGGTGTCCATGAGGCGCGGAGATTGGCACGGGGCAGAAGGCATGGACGCTACCGACAGGAATGGAGTCAAGCCTGTTTCTGAAGCCGGCGACCTGCTGAACGGACGTGTGAAAGCCGAGTTCGAGCTCATCGAATCCAAGGGCGGCAGCGGCGTCGGCGATCTCTTCGCCCGACTCCATGCGGCGGTTGCACCAGTTTGTGGAAAGAGACAGTTTCACGGGAACGCCATCCTGTCTGTCATGCCGCACAGTACGGCGTCGTCCGGCATGGAACGCTCGCTGCGGCGGCAAGCTTCCTCGACAAGCTCGATGTTGCGGAACGCCTGGTGGAGAGGAAGCCTGCCTTCCGTCATCCAGGAACGGACAAAGCTCATGACCGTCTTGTAGAAGGCGCGACTTGCGAGAGCGACATCGGAGTCTTCTGCCGCATCCTTCAGTTCGCCCAGAATCTCGGCGAGGCGGTGTCCGGCACGGGCCTTGGACAGCACCGAGTCGCCGACATGCGACGCCATGACTTCTGCGACTGCGGCATACCCCTCGCCCTGGAGAATGCCCTCCGACAAAGGCAAGTCGATTCTCTGTGTGCGCGACACGATGGTCGGAAGAATCGCGTCGGGAGAATCGGTAAGCAAAAGAAAGAGGGTCTTCGGCGGCGGTTCTTCAAGCGTCTTCAAGAAAGCGTTTGCGGCCTCGGGTTGCATGCGGTCGGCACCGCATATGACGCCGGCTTTCCACCCACCGCAGAATGCGGTTGCCGACATCGGCTCGACGATCCCGTCGCGCATGCCCGGTCCGGAATCCTCCTTGCCGCGCTGAACCTTGATGGTGCGGCTTCTTCCCTGCGGTTCTAGCCAGGCGACATCGGGGTGGCTGCGCGAAGCGAGGAGCTCCGGCTGCGACGGGAAAAGCTTTGCGAGAACCATGCCGGCGAGACGGTCGCACTGCCCGCGCAAATCGCCGCAGACGAGATATCCGTTCGCGGCGCGGCCGAAGTCTATCGCGTGCGATATCAAAGCAAATGCTTCAGTGACATCCATATGCGCTCCTCCACTTCGTCCGGCGTTCCGGAAGCATCTACGACCGATATGCGGTCCGGTTCGGCCGCGGCGAGTTCCATGAAACCCTTCCTGAGCCTCGCATGAAAAGTGTCGCCCGCAAGTTCTATGCGATCCGCCCCGGCGCCTGTGGCTGCCTCGCGGCCGGCCATGCGCGCGGAGGCGATTTCAGGGGGGACGTCCAGGAGGACGGTACGGTCGGGACGAAGTCCGTCACAGGCGAAGCCGTTGGCGATTCTGAGGACATCGAGCGGAAGGCCCCTTCCGTAGCCCTGATAAGCGAATGTCGAATCGCTGAACCTGTCGCTAACGACCCATGCGCCGGAGGCCAGAGCGGGTGCTATCACGTTGCGGACGAGCTGTGCGCGCGCGGCAAGAAAGAGAAGGAGCTCCGCACGGTCGCAGGGAGGATCTTCCGTCTCGTCCTTGAGAAGAGTGCGGATGAGTTCCGAAAGGCGCGTCCCGCCCGGTTCGCGAGTAAGCACCACGCGGCGGCCCGTGCGCTCGAGAGCCGCTGCGAATCGCTTCACCTGCGTGGATTTTCCGCAGCCTTCACCTCCTTCGAAGGTTATGAAGCGGCCGCGTGCGGATATTGCCGAATCTTCCATTGGGATATAGTATACCATATATCGGAGCTGAGGCGGAAAAGAAAAACCGGCGGACGAAAGTCCGCCGGCAGTCCGCATATCCAGTTCCTGAGTGAATCAGAAGTTGTTCGCTTCAAGCTGGAAGTAGGCCTTGGGGTGATCGCAGACCGGGCACTTCTCAGGAGCCTTTTCGCTCTCGATGATGGCGCCGCAGTTGCGGCACTGCCACTTGTTCTTGCCGATCCTGACCCAGACCTCTCCTGTCTCGATGTTCTTGGCGAGCTTGCGATAGCGCTCCTCGTGGTGAGCCTCGACCTCGGCGACCTTGGCGAAAAGGAACGCGAGACGCGTGAAGCCCTCTTCCTTGGCCTCTTCGGACATGCGCTTGTACATGGATGTCCACTCCTCATGCTCGCCTGCGGCGGCCGCGAGGAGATTCGCCGGGGTGTCGCCGATGCCCTCGAGCGCCTTGAACCAGAGCTTGGCGTGCTCTTTTTCATTGAGCGCCGTCTCCTGGAAGATGGCCGCGATCTGCTCGTAGCCTTCCTTCTTCGCGACGGAAGCGAAGTAGTCATACTTGTTGCGGGCCTGCGATTCGCCTGCGAAGGCTTCCCACAGGTTCTTCTCCGTCTTGGATCCTTTGAGCTCCATTTTTGTCTGTTCCTTTCTTGGTTGGGTTGAAAAATCGTTTCAGCATGCAATCTTGCGGGCCGACGCCGCGGCGCACCGGTCGCAGAGCCCGGTCACCCTCAGCTCCACGTGGCGCCGGACGGACGGCATCCCGTCCGGAATGGCCGGCGCCGCACCGATGGGATAATCGAACACGGCTCCGCACTCCTCGCAGATGAAGTGGGCATGCGGACCCATCCGCGTGTCGTATCTCGCCGCCTGCAGCGCGTCAAGCCTCGCAAGAAGCCCGAGCGACGAAAACTCGTTCAGTATCCTGTACACCGAATCGCGTGTCACCGTCGGAACCGTCTTGCGAACAGCCGCAAGAGTGTCATCGACCGACGGATGAGACTCAGACTCACGAACGGCCGCAAAGACCGCCATCCGCTGCGCAGTGCATTTAAGCCCGCGTTCGCGGCAGAACGCCGGGAAGGCGTCGATCGTAAGTTCTTTGGTCATCTTCATCTTTTAAACCTTGTTCGCGTTAAGATGTAAATAAGTATAACATTTATTTACGGCGCCGTCAATGGGGTTTCTCCAAAATTTTCAACCGGGCCGAAATGCAATGATCGCGCCGTCGGGAACGCCTTCGGGGAAGCGGTCCGCGACGGCGATGTTTCACTCAGCTGTTTTGAACTCGACTTTGATGCGATAGAAACGCGCCGTCGCGGATGTCGTATCGGCCGTGGACCACGACTCAGGATTCGGCGTCGCCGCCTGCTGAAGCGTGACTGTTGCAGTGATGTTGCCACAGGTGATCGTCTTCTCGGGATCGGACGTCAAGAGTCCGAGCGAAGAGAGCCCCGTGGATGTCGCGGCGACGACAGGCGAGCCGTTCTCCATCGTTATGGAGAGCGTTATGGCCTCCGTTGTCGTCTCGGGAGGCGTAAGCCCTAGCATCGCGTTCTGCCAGACGCGGAGGCCGTTGGAAGCAAGGCTGTTGATGTTGTCCTTCGTCACGCCCTCCTTGGCGAGGAGCGTCTGTACAGCCTCGGCGTTCGCGGTGACCTTCGACTCCGCCTCGCCTTCCAGGTTGACGTTAAGTTCGATCGTCTGCGCCGCGGCGTACGCCACGTAGTCCACATAGTAGCCGTCACTCTTAAGACTGAAGCAGTAGGTTCCGATGTCGTTCGAGTCGGAAACGGAGCTGACGGAATCCGGCGTAACGGACGCGACAGTCGAAGCGACCGTAACGCCATCGGCATTGAAGGTGTGTCCGCTGTTGCTTGTGAAGCCAATCAGCTTGCGGCTCACCACCGCCTTGCCGGTGAGGTTTGTGTCTCCGAGGTCGAGGGTAATGTATTTGACGACGTGAGGCATCACCCTTCCGGACAACGCACCGTACTGAACGCTGCCCTTTGAGCCAAGATCATAATACATATTTCCGGCGCCGCTTTGCGTATTCCCGTTCAAGGCGGTATTGAAGACCATTCCTGAAGGTGCGGCAATGTGGAACCAATGATCGCCATTGACATTTCCACCTGCATATCCGTTGATTTCAAGACGCGATGTCTCGTCGACAACGAATTTCGTGTCCGACTGTATCTTCGCAAGCTTCCCGATCGTGACTCGAACGCTGTTGGTCAGGACAAACTTCAATTCCCAACCCTCGACCTGCTGGCCCGATGACGTGGATTCAGGAGATGTGACGTGCTTCATGCCGTCATCTCCGGCAGTTAGCCCAGGCATTAGGTCTCCGTCGAAGACGATCGGATCCCACACCTCACTCCCTGTTGTCGCTGGCACATTGCCAGACGTGAGCACGAGCTCCGAGACGCTGTTCGTGTATTCTGCGTTTCTCGACCAGTTGCCGATCGTCGCCCAGTTTCCGTCGGTGCCTCCGTTGAAGTAGTAGCCGAACGAAAGGCCCGCAATGTCGGACGCAGGCTTGGCGAAAAGCGGCCACGGAGGGAAACTCTGCGCGAGAGTCGCGATCTGGGCAGCGGTGAGAGACTGCGCATAGACGCGGAAGTCGTCGACTGCGATGCCGGAGACGCGCGTGAGGTCGTGGCCGGTCACGCCTCCGTGCAGTCCGCCGAGCTGGAACTGACGGTTGGACTGATCCAAGGTGAATGTCATGTTGGCGTTGCTCGTCGACTTTGCAAGCGCGCCGTCCACGTAGACATAATACACCCCGTTCGTGTAGTTGAGCGTGTAGTGGTGATACTGGCTCGTCGCGTTGGGGACGTTCATGATGCTATAGCCAGGATCACCGCTCGCCCTGTGGATGTACACCTTCACCTGATCCGTGCCATATCCTGCCAACGCGATTCCGTTCTGCGCCGTGTTGCCTACGCAGAAGAGGACGGCATTGGTTGTCTCGACGGATTTAAGGGAGAGCGTGACGGCGAAGTTAGTGGCATTCGTCATTGTTCCGTAAGGATGAAGCGCGAGATCATTGTTGTCGGCGTTCTCCTGAGTGACCATGGCATTGCCGTTTGCTGTGGCCTCGACGGTTTCAGAGTAGGTGTTGGCGTTTTTCTCGCCTTCGAGGCAATCATCGGCGCTGCCGATTCCTTCAAGTCCAGAATCAAACTTGTACCAGTGCGCCGGCGCGAGGCCAAGCTCGTCTTTGTTTCTCGTGTCGATCTCGGGCCAGGGAGTGAATTCGGCTGCAAGTGCCGCAATCTCATCTGCCGTCAGCGCCTTCGAATACACGCGGAAGTCGTCGACCGCAACACCCGAAACGCGCGTGAGACCATGACTGTCTCCGCCTCCGTGCATTCCGCCGAGCTGGAACTTGTAGTTGGACTGTTCGATTGTCTGCGTCGAGACTTCCGTTCCGTCGACGTAGATGGAATAAGTTCCATTCGCATAATTGAGTACATAGTGGTGATACTGGTTCGTCGCATTGGAGACACTTATTATGTCGCTGGCCTGTGCGCTGCTTCCGCTGTGGATGTACACCTTCACCTGGTCCTTGCCATATCCTGCCAGCACGATTCCGTTCTGCGCCGTGTTGCCTATGCAGAATAGGACAGCGTTCGTAGTTTCGACAGACCTCATGAATAGCGAGACGGAGAAGTCGCCAGAGACGGAAAGCGTTCCGTGGGGATGGAGTTCGCCATCCTTCGTTACCATAGCGTTGCCGTGACCGGAAGTCTCAACAGTCTCGGAATAAGTATCGGCGCTGTTCTCGCCCTCAAAACAATCGTCCGCATAGCCTGTTCCAGTCATTCCGCTGTCGAATGTGTAGCAGTGCGCGAGGTAGTCCGTTTCCTCCGGCTCAATCTCGATTGGCTCTGCGCCGGCGCTGACGTAGATCGCAGGAACGGTCAGCTTGCCCGACTGGTCAGTTCTTCCGCGAAGGTAGACGTAGTACTTGTCTCCCACAGTCGGAGACGTGACGCGAACACCCTCGACGTTGTTGAGCGTGTCGTAATTGCCCGAGCTGCTGAAGTCGTTGCCCTTAAGTATCGCACCGGTAGTCGCGTTGGAGACGACAAGGTCATGATCCATGACGAGCGCCGGACTCGCGCCGAACGTAGCCATAGGGTCAATCCACGCGAGCTGCGCCTTGAAGGTAGTCGTGTTTGTAATCGTGAATGCCGCGACAAGCTTCACAGCATTAGCGGTGTTGTTGGTGATGTAGTCGTAAAGAAACACTTCTGCACCATCTGGCGCGATGGAGTTCTTGAGGTCTATGCACCCCCAGCCGGCGTCCTCGGTAGGCTGACTACCCTTCGCTCCGCCTGTGAGAATCGCCTTCATAAGCGCCGAGGACGGCTCGGACATTCCGCGCTGTTCAACAAGCCACTGACGAAGGAGCGTCGCGCAACCAGAGGCAAGCGGAGTGGCCATTGATGTACCATCCATGTCGGCATAGCCAGAGATAGTATTGTAATTGGAATCCGTGGCATCCGAAAGTGCGCTTCTCGTACTCTTGGTCGAGATGATGCCCACGCCGGGAGCGATGAGGTCGGGCTTGAATCGACCATCCACAGTGCCATAAAGCGACCTAGGCCAGACAATGCCAGCAGCTGCATTGCCGGAATATGCAGTATTTCCGACCATCGCGCCGACAGTAAGCGCGTTTTTGGAGGTGCCTAGCAGGCAGACCTTTTGATCGGCACTGTAGTTGTTGTTGCCTGAGGCTGCGGAAATCAGCAGGTATGGATGGTTCGCGACATCTGAATCGGCCGCCTGACTCCAGTATCCATATGCACCAGTATGCGAATCACCCCAGCTTGCATTGAAGATACGGAAGCCATACGTGTCGATGTTGCGCGCAAACAGATTGTAGTAGCCGGAGTTTTGGAAATTCATCGTATCGTCGCCAGCGGTTCCAGTTCCGCAGGCGAAAATCACAGCCTCGGCCTCGTAGGCGACGCCCTTGTATTTCGCATTGGAGGAAGTTGCGCCGTTTCCGAAGAGCGACCCCGCGACATGCGTACCATGGCCTCCTCCGTCAACGCATGTCCCATATCCGCCGATGTCGACCATGTCTATGATGCGGCCCCTGAAGTCGCTGAGGACAGTGTCGGCGTCGCCCGTGTCGAGACCCGTATCGCAGACGACGACTTTCTGTCCCTTGCCTGTGAGGTTGAGCGTCGTTCCGCCCCATACAGGAGTCACATCGAGATCGATGGTCTGGACGGAATTGTAGTTCGCGACAGTGGGCTGGGTATGCTGCTCGATCCAATGGATTTCGCCGTGCGAGGCGAGGGAGACGACCTTGTCCCTGCCGGACGGGAGGTCGATGCGCATCCATCCGTGGATGTCGTCGCCCTGGGACTGGACGGAGCCACCGAGGGAACGCACGATTTCCGCTACGCGAGGGAGGTCGGACGGATTGAACGTCGATACGACAATCTCGGTCTTCTCGCCGTCACAGCTGACGTAAGGCGAAATCTTGTCCTCGGCCCTCCACTCGCCGACGAGGGAGAAGCCCTTCGCGTCGGTTTTGAGCGCTGCGAACTGCTCCGGCGTAAGCTCTGTGAGAATTCCGTTAGGCGGAAAAAATCCGAGAGTGGGCGCCCCGATCTCGTCCAGGCGTCCGATTTTCACGTCACCCATGAGGGAGTCGGGAATCACTACGTACGGCGCGGTTCCGCGCGCGGAGGGAGTCTGGGTCGAAGAGAACGCCTCCTCTACGCAACATCCTGTTTCCGGCGCGACGAAGAGTCTGTTCGCCGTCGCGGCCTGGCGCTCGCGCGGCAACGACTTGTCGACCTGCCTGTATCGTATAGCGACCGCTTCGGATTCTGCTTCAGCCTGAACGGACTCCACGGAATCCACAGCCTTATCGCCCGCCTTTGACGCGTCAGCAGACGCTTTGGCGACGTTCACGGCCGCATTGGACGCCTCAGCCTGCGCAGGAGCGTTCGCTCCGGACTCCGCCTGCGTTCCCGCGGCAAACCACCAGTATCCCGCGACGCACGCCACGGCAGCCATGGACACAGCGACAATATTCTTGTTCATCTTCACTTTTCCCCTCGTTGCATGTTCATTGCTTCTCTTGCGATTCCTGCCACCCCAGGCAGCAACAAATATTTTACAATCTTTTTCCGCGCCGCGCAAGTGGTCTTGGGCGTCGCGTCCGCCTTTCCGTGCGGACAAGCGTTTTGGTCCGGCTCTCACACGCTGTCCCGGTCAGGCCAACGCCGTGACGAACCAGCGCGGCAGGGAAGATGGCTCGCGGGAGAACAGCCATCCGCGGCCCTCTTCGTACTGCCCAAGATAGTCCATCTCGTCGCCGGTGTTGTCGAAGACAAAGGCGCGGAAGAGAAAAGGCAGGGCGGACTTCAGCTGATTGAGAGAGCGGTTGAATCTGGACAGTATCTTCTCCTCCGGGACATCGTGACCGCCCTGTGCATACCTGCTAGCCACGCGGCAGAGGTTGACCGAAGGATTGCCTGTCGCGACGAAATAGAGATATGTCCTGTATCCGCAATCCTTGGCCTGTTTGAGAGCGTTCAGTTTGGAAGGATGAGAGAACACGGTCTCCTGCGAGAAGCTTTCACCACGGCTGATGAACCGGTCCTGCAGGAAATTCGCGAAGAGGGCCATTGTGTACGAATTGACGACGGCCTTATCGAAACGGACGCAATCGCCATCAACTTGAACCTGACCTCCGCGAAATGCGTCCTTTACGTCATTGCCGTATGTCGTGCTTTCCGCATAAGAGACCAATTCCTCCTTCGAGACCGGGAACTTCGGAGAATAGGCGCCTGTCTTGGCCACAAGCGCGAAAATGTCATCCGCATTCACGAAGGAATAGAAGTTCACCTTGTAGTCGTCTTGCAGCCACCTTACGAGAGTGGACTTACCGGAGCCGTTCGGGCCTGCGATCATGCGGAAGCGCTTGACCATGTCAGAGGTCTCCAAGAATCGTCTTTGTGCCGTCGGGATAGACGCGGACGATCTTTCCGTTCTCGCCTACGACGATAGGGAGGCCCGCCGCGAAGGTCTTCGCGATGGCCGCACGGCTGGCCGCCTTCGCAGCCTCCGCGAGCATCTTGGCCTCACCGGTCAATTCCGTCTGGACTTCGTATGGGAAATCAAACTCCATAGCGGTATTATATCACAATTCGCTTCGGTGTGCGCATCCGGGCTTTCTTGTTTACCGTCATTTCGTCTCAAACGTGACCACTATGCGATAGAACTTCTTTGCGGCTGCCGTCGACCCGGCAACAGTCCAGTCGGTATCGGCGGCGTTGGGAGCATCTGCCTGCTGCAATGTCGCCGTAGCCTTGATTTCGCCGACCATCAATTCCTTTGTCGGCTCGCTTAGAGTGATGGTCGTGAGCGATCCGGAGGCCGTCGACACGACTGGCGTCGAACCGTTCATCGTGATGGACAGCGTAATTTCGTCCGCCGTCGTATCTGCAGGAGTGATGCCCAGAACGGCATTCTGCCAGACTCTAAGCCCGTTGGAAGCGATGCTGTCGACATTCGACTCGGTCACGCCCTCCACCGTCACAAGTTCTGCAACTGTAGACGAACCGACAGTCAGCGATTCCCCGTCGTCTGTCGCTCCGAAGTGAAGCGTCGCGCCGGTTGTCGGAGTGAAGGCTATCGTCACCAGATCCCTGGTCGCCGTCGTCGCGCACGATCCGCCAGAAATGGAGCCCGTCACTTTCGAGCCGTTGACAATGCGTCCATCCATGACGGTGATAGTCGCCGCCTCGCTTGCCGTGCAGGAGAAGGTCACATTCGCGTCGGAGGCGATGCGGATCGCCGAAGCGCGCAGACAGGAATTCGTCGCACCCTTCAGCGTCACGCTGCCCGTGATGTCAATCGCCCTTGCGCAGACAGTTCCGTTGATCGTCACCTCCCCGCCCGTCAGCTTGAGGACGTCATAGACGCCTTCCAGAGTCGCACCGGCGGTCACGTTGGAGACCGTGACGCCATACGAACGCCAAGCTCCCGCAGTCGTAGCATCGAAGGTGACATTTGTGAACACCGCGAGAGCATCCACCGTAACATTCGTCATGTTGCATGAAGAATACGCATGGCGCCCGCCGATTGTGGCGGAAACCAGCCTGTTCAGTGACGAATCAGCGTTTGTCGCCTTTAGATTTCCTGAAGAAAAGCCGCTCGTTCCATCAAGGAACCCGGAAGTGCCACTCTTATTGTATGTCGAGACATACCCGTGCGATTCTCCGTCCGTGGGATACGCAGAGCCTGTCGGCGTGCTTCCCCACTGACTCCCTTGCCAAATGCCCTTGATGTTCCCGTCGGTCGCAATATGCGTGCCTGTGGATTCGTCCATCTGGACTGCAGTCCAGCCACTGATCAGCTGACGGAATGCGACCAACGTCTGGTCCGCATTGGTGTTTGCCGCCACGCCTGTGAATGTAGCCGCGACGCTTAGGCCCATAGCGTGGTCTATCGTGCCGACGACATTGCTGACCACAACGCCGCCATGCGAGGAGTCTATGATGGAAATCTTGCCATTCGCTACGGTATTGCCGTTGGGCAGCAGCTTCCAATCGCCGAACTCTTGCCTTTCGCCAGAGAAGTCGCCCGCCCAAAGCGCCTCTGGCTTATCCTTCACGATCACAAGACGGATGCCCTTCGAGGGCACCTTCTCGATATGGGCGTAATACCCTTCCGTAAGATTGGTGACTATATAGTGCCTGTCTCCCTCATACGCCTTGTTGTAAAGCCACTCAGAATATCCATTCGCCGTCATCTTGGCCACATAATCAGCGCCGTTCAAGTATACGGTTCCTGAAAGCGGCTCGACAACAGCATTTCTCAGTAAAACCATCCCGTTGCTGACGACAAAAGTGTTGTCGAGCTCATCGCCTGTCGTGGAATCGACAAGGATGATTTTACCCTCGAGCTGCTCTTGCGTCTGCGTCGTGTTGAAGAGAAGCACGTTCTCCAGCGCCGCCTGCTCGGATGTAAGGGGTATCTTAACCTTAGCACCATCGGCGATTGTCATCGGATTGGAGCTCAATATCCCTGGAAATGCGATTGTTCCTGCGGCTATGTGGATGGCCTTTGAACCTGAAAGCGAACAGGTTATCGTCGCCTCTCCATCTGACCTGATTGTAGAAGCTGAAGTCACGGCAAGATATCCTGCAAGGATGACTGTCGACTGGTCCGCCAAATCCAATGTTCCACCTTCGAGAGTAAAAGTACCGGCGCTGCCGAAATTGACGCCTGAAGCGCCTACGGACAGAACGCCATTCTCTTTGACAGTCACGGAACCTCCATAGTTGTGCTCGTCGATGCACGCGCACAATCCCTTTGCGGAGAAGATCGCCTGCGACGAGCCTCCGCCAATGGTTAGATACCCTTTCCCGTCCCAACCGATTCTGGCTATGGCATTCGGCGCGCTTACCGTACCGCCTTCAAGATTGTAGTAAGCGTTGCATGGCCAATGGCCGAGGAAGAATTTGGAGCCGCTGGTCGTGGTTCCATCGCCGGAACCCGTAACAGTCACAGAACCGCCGGTTTGCGTAACTGTCGATGTCCCTACACGTCCCGTTCCTCCATTGCCGACGATAAGGGTCTCCACTTCAATATCAGCCCCATTCTCCAGAATGAAAGTTTGATCTATAGATGTACTTGATGACGTACCGAGCCTTATGCCGTCAGTATTGTTCGTATACGCTCTCGCGATTGCTATGGTGCATGGGGATTCCTCTTTTTCAAACGGGAACGATTCCATTGCCGTATCTCCGCAATACCGAAGCACGCTGCCGTCGGGAATGCTGAACGACGTATTCGGCCAAAGATTGTTGTTCAGATTTATCGCATCAAGCCCCGAACCTGCAGAAATGGTGCCGACATTCGGTGTACCCGTGCAGAGGAGTTCGACCGTTCCCGAACCAAGGAAAGCAATGCTCCCTGCCGTTAGTCCCGAGCCGAAGTCGACAGTCGCATTGCCGACGGTGTTCGTGAGCTGGATGACATCCTCCGAAGTCCCCTTCAGCGTCGCCCCTCCTTCCTCCGTAATACCGTCCTTCGTGGACCATGTGGCCGTAGCTTTTGAAATATTCGCATGGTAAGCCAGATCCACGGCACTGTCGACCGCCGCGGCATTCACGTAGATGGCGGGAACAGTGGACTTGTTCGTCTTCGTCGTCATTCCCGTAAGATAGACCGCGTAGACGTCTCCTACAGTCGGATTCTTGATTCTGACGCCCTCGACGTTGTTGACCGTGTCGAAATCCATCACCCCGTCGTTGTCGAAATCGTTTCCGGCGTAGCCGACGTTCTGAGTGATGTTGGAGACGATCAGATTGTGATCCATTACGAGCGTCGTCGAAGCGCCGTAAGTCTTCGCCTGGTCGATCCACGCAAGCTGTGCCTTGAAAGGAGCCGCAGAGTTCGTTATCGTGAACGTCCCCACTAGAAGGGTTCTCGACGAGTTGTTGTAGAGCCTGTCGTAGAGGTAAACGGATGCTTTGGAAGGATATATCGACTCCTCTAGGTTGATTCTTCCCCAACCCTTCTCTACAGTCGGCTGTTCTCCGTTCGCGCCGCCTGTCAAAATAGCCTTGATTAGAGCTGAGGATGGTTCGGTCGTATCATAGCCTCGCCTCTCCACGAGCCACTGCCTCACGAGCGTCGCGCAACCCGCGGCAAGCGGAGTCGCCATGGACGTGCCTGTCAAGAACAAGGTATTGGTGTAGAGGGAACTGTACCAAGAACGGGCGCACATCGTGCTTCGCGTAGAAACGACACCGAAACCGACACTGAGAAGATCGGGCTTGAAGCGGCCTTCCTCCGTCGTCCCGTAGCTGGAGAAATCGCTTCTGTTGTCCGGATTTCCCGTGAAACCCACATATCCCCAGTCGCGCTTATTGTCGCAGCTTCCAACTGTCAGCGCGTTTTTGGAGGTTCCGGGGGAACCGACGTGATAAGCGGTTTCATCGCCTGTGTTGCCGCCTGCTATTGCGATGAGAAGTCCCGGATTGCTTACAGACGAACTGTCCGCCAACGAACTGTGCCAACCATAGTAACCATTGTCATCTTGGCCCCAGCTGTTGTTCTGTATTCTGAAATTGTACGTTCCGATCTGATATGTGAAGACATCTTCCGGTATGCTAAGGCTATCCGATGTTTGGCTGGCCGCGCCGCAACTTAGAATCAATCCCTTCGCCTCGTACGCCACGCCTCTGTACGTACCGTCAGAAGTGGCGCCGTTGCCGAACACAGATCCCGCGACATGCGTTCCGTGTCCGCCGTAGTCAGCAGGAGTTTCATAGCATTGGATTATGTCGAGAACCCTCCCCCGGAAATCTGCAAGGACAGTGTCCTTGTCGCCAGTGTCGAGTCCGGAGTCCGCAACGCAGACGATCTGGTTCGTTCCAGTGAGGCCATGCGTGTTCCAGACAGGCGTCACATTCAGATGATCTGGTCTCACAGCGTAGTTGTTCACAACATGCGGCTGATAATACGGCTCTATCCAACGGATTTCGCCATATTTGGCAAGTTCTGCAACCATGCCATCCTCCGCCGGAAGCTTGACGCGGAGCCACCCGGTATCCGACGTACCTTTCGTCTCAACCGCACCGCCAAGTCCGGCGACTGCGGAAGCGACATTTTCAACATCGCTTCCTTCGCAAGTTATGACGGTAAGGCGATATTCACCATTTTCGGTGCGCATTCCTACATGTGGTTCCACCTTGTCCGTGGCGGACCACTCGCCGACAAGCGAGAACATATCGTCCTTGGCGACGGCGTTGAACTGATCCTCGGTAAGCTCCACGAGCATTCCGTTCGGCGGGAAGTAGCCGAGCTCGCGAACGCCCATCGAAGCGAGGCGCTCGTGATGGATGTCGTCGATTTCAGACGCCGGGATGAGGACATATGGGACAGTCCCCCTCGCCGAGGGCTCTTGCGTCGCGGCGAACTTCTCTTCTACGAGCCGCCCGCTTTCAGGCGCAATGTAGAGTCTGTTCGCTGTCGCCGCCTGGCGAAGGCGCGGAATAGACTTGTCGACCTTCTTGTAGGAGATTTTGACTGCATTCGTTGCCACGGAAGGCTCGACAGCGTCTACTTTCTCCTCCGCGCTCGCGATTTCGGCTTCGGGCGCACCATTCGTCGAGGCAATCGCGCGAGCCTCCTCTATAGACTCCTTCTCGGAGACGGCGTCATGCGATTCAGGGACAGTGGCGCTCTCGACCTTTTCCGTGGCGTCACGCCACAACCCTACCGCGAGCGCGATAAGCACTATAAAGGCCGCAATAACTCTGGTTTTCTTGACTTTCATGCGTTTCTCTCCCATGGCGCACCGCGCCCCCGTTCGACGGCGTGCCAAGTTCAGACAATTATACCATTTTCTCCCCCGCTCGCCTAGAGGGGGGAGGGCAAATCATGCGAAATTGCGACTACTTGAATATGAGCATTCCGCCAGGCATGTATGGCAATTCTTCGGCGAGGTTTGCAATCTCCTCGTCAGTCATGCGCCATGTATAGTAGCGCCAATCATCGATTACCGTGCCGGGCGCGAGCTGGAAGCCGGTATTCCCGACTCCTTGATGCACCCCGAAGAACTGGAAGTTTACGGACGAAAACGCTGCGCACGTAGCGGAAGCCTTCGTGACTCCGTCAACATATAGAGCCAATTCGTCGGTCGCATCGTTGTATGTGATCGTGTAGAGGTGGTATCTCGTAGTGGAATGAGCCACATCCGCCTCAAGCATGTCGGTTGCGCTGGCGTCTCCGTTGTGGGTCGCGACGGCGACTTTGCCCTCGCCCCTAGATACGAGCGCAAACCCCCACTGATCGGTACTTCCGAAAGAATGCACAACCGCTCCGCCCGTCGATGAGAGCTTGGCGTATGTCGACATTGTCCAGTTTTTCGCCCAGCCCATGTTGCTTCCGTAAGGACGGCAGACGGGAGATGTCGTTTTCGCCAACAGCCCCTGCCCGCCCCTTCTCGTGGCGACGAAAGAATTTCCCGCCTCCCCGGAGAACGTCAGCGAAGAGCTCGCATCGTCAGCCTTATTGTAATTCCCGTCGAACTTGTAATGGTACTTGAGCTCATGCAATTCTGTGTACACCGCATAGAACCTGTCACGCTCTGTGTAGAAAGTGCAGCTTACTCCGGCGGCAGTTCCTGCGAGCGTCCCCTTGTTTGCGATGGGGCCGTCAAGTATCGTCACTGTCTTCTCTGCGGCTTCACCATTGAGCGCATAGTCCGCAGTGACTGTTACCCCGGGAGCAACATATATCGCCGAGGCGTGGAGGCTGGAGTCAGCATTGCCCTTCAAAGTCGTATTGCCCGTAAAGTCGATCGCTCTCGCGTATACAGAACCATTTATCGTCACCTCCCCGCCCGTCAGCTTAAGGACGTCATAGACGCCTTCCAGCGTCGTACCGGCAGTCACGTTGGATACAGTCACGGAATACGAACGCCAAGCTCCCGCAGTCGTAGCATCGAAGGTAACATTTGTGAACACTGCGAGAGCATCCACCGTCACGTTCGTCATGTTGCAATCGGAATATTCGTGACATCCGCCGATTGTGGCGGAAACGAGTCTATTCTTGGAAGAATCTGCGTTCGTCGCCTTAAGATTGTCGGCGGAAAATCCGCTCGTTCCATCAAGAAAACCATAGGTACCACTCTTGGAGTATGTCGAAACATATCCGTGCGAACCTCCAGTCGTCGGGTACGAGGAACCTGTCGGGGTGCTATCCCAAGGTTTTCCTTCCCATATGCCTTTTATCTTTCCGTCTGTGACGATATGAGTGCCGGTGATTTCATTCTGCGCTGCAGCATTCTTGCCGGTTGCCTGCTGGCGGAATGCGATCAATGTCTGGTTGGTGCCGGTGTTTGCCGCCACGCCTGTGAATGTAGCCGCGACGCCCAGCCCCATCGCGTGGTCTATCGTCCCGACCGTATTGCTTACCACTACGCCGCCATG
This sequence comes from Kiritimatiellia bacterium, assembly GCA_024694365.1. Classification (GTDB taxonomy): domain Bacteria; phylum Verrucomicrobiota; class Kiritimatiellia; order RFP12; family UBA1067; genus UBA1067. The sequence goes on along the minus strand of JAILJX010000023.1, from coordinate 3,414 downwards.
CGAGGAGTCTATGATGGAAATCTTGCCATTCGCTACGGTATTGCCGTTGGGCAGCAGCTTCCAATCGCCGAACTCTTGCCTTTCGCCAGAGAAATCGCCCGCCCAAAGCGCCTCTGGCTTATCCTTCACGAGCACAAGACGGATGCCCTGTGAAGGTATATTCTCGACATGGGCATAGCATCCCGCGGAAAGATTCGTGACAATGTAATGCCTGTCACCGCTGTATTCCCCCTCATGAAGCCATGCAGAATACCCCTTGCTCGTTCCCATCGCCGAAACATGCGTGGCGCCATTAACATATTCCGTCCCGGACAGTGCTTCATTCAATTTAAGAACTGCCTTGCCGTTCGAAACACCGACCGACAGCCCAAGGTCGGCCAATGTCGACGAATCCACCAGAACGACGCGGTCGGCAAGATCTTCCGCGGACTGGGAAGTCGCGAAGAGTTCGAGGCTCGCCGTCTGCGCCTGCGCCGCAGTAAGCGGAATCTTGACCGTCGCGCCGGAATTCACCGTTATCGTGTTGGATATTCCGGGTCCGGGAAGAGTGATTGTACCCTCTGATATGGTTATCGCGCCCGTTCCTGTTATCGATCCGGTGATCTTCGCCGCGCCTGTCGAGCAGATGGTTGAATTGCTGATTACATTGAGAGCGCTCGTGGACACTGTCGCTTCCGACCCATCGGCGAGCTTCAGAGTTCCGCCCGCAAGATAGAGCTTAGCCGTGGATTTGGCCGTCGTTATACCGCCGGAACCAACATCAAGAACGCCATTCTCCAATACGCGCACTTCTACCGTCTTGTCTGAATCGGAGTTCGCATAGCCGAGGAGCATCGAATTCGCGCTCATTGTCGCCGCATCCGAGCCTCCACCCACAGAAGCCGCCACATTGCCATCCCAACCAAACCTCAGCTTTCCGTTGGGAGCGGAGAGCGTACCGCCTCTAAGATGGTAGCTTGTCGTTGAACGCCAGTGTCCGAGGAGAATCGCATTGCCGCTTTCGGCTGTAGAATCGCCATCCCCCGTCGCCAAGACGCTTCCGCCTGTCTGGGTGATGTGGGTGGTCACATGCTGCCCGGCTCCGGTCGTGAATCTAGGAGTCGTTATCGCTGCACCATCTTCAAAGAGGTAGTTCTGCACCGACTGCACTTCCGTGCCGCCGCCCAACTTCAACAGGTCGGTGGACTCATCATACTGGCACGCGATTGCCACTGTACAAGGCGTGTTGTCTGCCGCCCATGGGAATGCCGACATAGGAGAGTCTCCGTTGTAGCGAAGCAAAACTCCGGAAGGAATGTTGAATTCTGTTCCTGCCCAAAGATTGTTGTACAGATTTATCGCCTCAAGCCCTGGACCTGCAGAAATGGTGCCGACGTTCGGCGTTCCCGAGCAACGGAGCTCAACCGTGCCCGAACCGAAGAACGATATGGTGCCGGCCGTGATTCCCGAGCCGAAGTCCACCGTCGCCGATTCGACCTTGTTCGTGAGCTGGATGACGTCCTCAGAGGTTCCCTTCAGCGTCGCCCCGCCGCCATCTGTTATGCCGTCCTTGCTGGACCATGTAGCGGACGCCTTTGTTATGTTGGCGTGATAGACGAGATCCGACGCATAATCGACTGCCGCCGCGTTCACATAGACGGCGGGAACAGTCGTTTTTGTCGAGTCTCCACCCTTTCTCGCAAGATACACCCTGTAGACATGGCCTACCTCAGGGTTGGAAATCCGGACGCCTTCGACGTTGTTTATCGTATCCGTCGTCCTGTTCTGGCTGAAATCGTTACCGAGATATGTTACACCTGTGGTGACATTTGAAACGATGAGATCGTGGTCCACGACAAGCGTCGTGCTCGCACCGGAAGAAGCAGGAGGATCGATCCATGCAAGCTGGGCCTTAAAAGGAGCAACGGAGTTGGTTATAGTGAACGTGGCGACAAGATTCGTCGTGGCCGCGGTGCTAGGAAGACGGTCATAGACGTACACGCTTGCTTTGGTGGGATAGAGCGATTCCTCGAGATTTATCGCACCCCAGCCCTGCTCTGATGTCGGTCGGCTTCCCCGGGCCCCTCCTGTGAGCACGGCTTTCACAAGAGCGGATGAAGGATCCGTCTGCCCTTTGCGCTGGATGAGCCACTGTCTCGTAAGCGCCGCACACCCGGATGCGATCGGCGTCGCCATTGAGGTTCCCGTCATTGTCGTATAGTTATCGTAAAAGCGCTGATTTTCCACGTCCCAATGACTGGACAGGGAAGTAAGCGTGCTCTTTGTGGAGCCGATGTTAGTTCCGGACGCCATGAGATCGGGTTTGAAACGTCCGTCTTCCGTGTCATAGCACGATGACGAGTTGCGGTTGGCGCAGCTGTACCCGTAATACGACATGCTGGAAGTGTAGCAATTTCCGACGGTGAGAGCGTTCTTGGATGTGCCGGGAGCGCCGGTCTTGAGGTATGTCGTACCGGTTGCGGAATCTGTGTAAGAGTTTCCGGCGGCTATTGATATGAGAAGGCTCGGATAATTGACAGAAGCCTGGTCCGCGCCTACGCTGTCCGACAAGTATGTTCCGTCTCCAAGTCCTCCCCAGCTGTTTGAATGGATGCGATAGTTGTATGTATTTATGTTGCGCGTGAATAGGTCCAGCCACGACGTCATTCCCCCGAAATACAGGTTCCTGTCACTGCTTGAATCGCTGCCGCAACCAAAGACAACGGCTTTGGCACCATATGCCATGCCTTTGATATGCCCATCCGAAAGCGTGCCGTCGCCAAGAATAGAGCCTGCGACATGCGTTCCATGCCCACCATAGTCGTCACATCCGTAATCTTGTCCAGTAAAATCGATCATTCCGAGTACGCGCCCGCTAAAATCGGCCATCACTGTGGACGCGACGCCCGTGTCAAGTCCCGAATCGCAGATTACAACGGTCTGGCCATCACCGGTGAGGCCATGCGTATCCCAAATCGGATCCACATTCATATCGGTCGCCTTCGCGGCGAAATTGTTCACGACATGCGGCTGTTCGTATGGCTCAATCCAGTGCACTTCGCCATGTGCAGCAAGGGCAATGAGTTTTTCCTCGCCCTTCGGAAGCGTCACCTGCACCCATCCGTTTCCGTCGAGACCTGTCCGGACAACTTCGCCGCCGAGAGAGGCGACCGTTTCTGCGAGGGCCGTCTTGTCGGACTCCTTGCAGGTGACGACGGTAAGCGTCAGTTCTTCGCGGTCGAATTGGCGGGCGATGTGGGGCTCGATCTTGTCCGAGGCGGACCACTCGCCGACGAGCGAGAACATCTCGTCCTTGGCGACAGCGTTGAACTGATCCTCGGTAAGCTCCACGAGCATTCCGTTCGGCGGGAAGTAGCCGAGCTCGCGAACGCCCATCGAAGCGAGGCGCTCGTGATGGATGTCGTCGATTTCAGA
>JAILJX010000019.1 GCA_024694365.1 Kiritimatiellia bacterium | reverse complement strand
CTCCTTTGTTTGTGTTTGGCACTTCGCATTATAGCGAAGATCAGGCAAGGAGGGCAACGCTTAACCGCTAAAATCCTCCGAAAACCGCGCCGAGGGTCGCGATGGTCCGCACGGGCAAAAATTTTTGGGGAACCTCCAGGTCCCGTCTTCCGTTGCGCACTGCGCGGCGATTTTGATATAATATCACTTAATCGCCTGTATTGCGCCGGAATGGCGTCTTGGCCTCGCGAGACTGCAGACTTCGGCGTGTCCGTGGCTTGCATGCATGATATGAAGAACAATGTCGCAGGAAAACATTCGGTCCTGGAAGGAGATGCAATGAAAGGTAACGGAAAGGCAGGTTGGAGACGGAATCCGTTTTCCCATGCCGTTGCGCTCGCTGCGATTTTGGCGTTGCCCGCGCGGGCGGGGATTTTGCGCGAAGGCGTTCTCATGGCAGATCCCGTTCTGCGAGGGCCGGCGGTCGGCGAAACGATCGCGCTGGAATCGTTTGACGGGAAAACGGTCTCGATAGACCTGCTCTCTCGCGCGGTTTCCGGCTCGGGCGTCGTGTCATACCGCGGGAGAACGTCCGGATCGACGCAGAACAACGCATCTGTCGTGATGACAGGAAACGGATTCGTCGCCACGGTCAGGGACGGTTCGACCGGCAATCTCCTCAGATTCCGCCTTGACGGCGATATCGCGTATCTGCGCGAGGAGACGTTTGCCCCGGGCGGATGCTGCGGGGTGCGCAACAGGCGCCGCCTTGCCGATTCGAACGGTGCGCTTTCCGCACAGGCCGGGAAAGCTCCTCTCGCCGGCGATCCGCTCATCGATGGCGCGCACTTCCTCGAAAGGGGCGAGACCGTGACGAATGCGATAGACGTCCTTGTCGCCGTCGATCTTTCTGCCGCCGGATGGATACGCGAGAAATCGGCATTCGCCGGCGAAACGGACGCCGTGGAGCTTTTCGCCGCCGATTCGATAGCGCGCTGCAACAACATGTACGCCAATACCGACCTTGACCGTTTCTTCTCGTTCAATCTGGCCGGGGTGTTCAATCTTGGGCTTGATTGCTCCAAAAGGCGCGACAAGGAAGGATATGTCGATTCCGAACGGATTCTGGAGTATGTCACCGGGGATGAAAAACCTGCGTCGTCCGACGAGGCGGAGCTGTATGCGCAGGTGCGGGATTTCCGCGACAGCGTCCATGCCGATGTCGTGATGTGTCTGGTTGCATGCGGTTCCGACGATCCCGTCGGCACTGTCGGTGTCAGCGTTCCGCTGAACGGCGATACGATAAGGGATAAGGCCTTCTCCGAAATGGCGTATGGCGTGTGTCTCGTGGAGTCCGTGGCGAACGGCGTCACTCTCGCGCACGAAATAGGGCACGTAATGGGGGCCGGCCATGCTCAGATGGCAGACAGGGACAACAGCGGGCCGCAGCTCTACGGCTATTCCTCCGGATATTATTTCAGCGTCCCGAACGCGGAGGGGAACGTGTTCATGCATGCTGCGACGGTCATGGGCTACGATTCCGACGGATACGACGACGACTATCCCCTGAACGGGAGATGGGGATATCCGCCTTCTTATGCGGACGATGCGCTCCGTTGGATGAAAGGGATGTTCTCCGAGACCGAGTTCTTCTCTTCGCCGAACCATACGTACCGGTACGCCGGACCCGACGGCAAGGAAATCGACAGCGGCGTGCGTCTCGGCGACGAATACCACGACAATACGCGCCTTCTTTCCCAAACATATCCCCTTGTCGCGAACTTCCGGGTGAGGAGCGAGAAAGCGATCGGAGACGATGCATGCGGAAGGTTCGACACGGCGTTCGCGAAGGTCCAGACCGCCAGCTGCGTTCTTTGCGATGCGGAGGGCTCCATGGCGGGAGTGGTGCAGATCAAGGCCGGCAGAATGGGCAAGACGAAGCGTGCGGTGAAACTCTCCGCATCGGCCACTCTTGTCGACGGCACGAGAGTCAGGGCTCCGGCGGTAAAACTTGAATTTGGAGGCGACGGAATCTCGACCGCCACGCTTGCGTTCAGATCCCCCTTGGGCGAGATGACGTTCCGAATCGGTTCCGACGGCGCATTCTCCATTTCCGGAGCCGGATATTCGATGGCGGAGGGGGCTGTCGGCGGTGAATGGACAGGGTCCGGCGCTGTCGTCTCTGTCGCGGCGGATGACGTTTCGATGTTCGGCGGCAAGGTGCTGGAGGACCTTCTTCCTTTCTCTGAAGAGGCGGGCGTGTCGCATGGCAGATGGGTCTTCGGCAAGGCGGCGCGAGTCGCGTGGACCAGGCCGAAGAGCGGCGCGGCGCTGCCGGAAATCTGCGACAGCGGCACGGGAAAGGGGCTTGTGGTCGATACGTCGAGAGGCAAGACGAATCTTTCCGGCATGAAACTTGCATATTTCCCGAAGAAGGGCGTCTTCAAAGGCAGATTCACCGTCTACGCGCTGGAAGAGAAAGGCTCGGGGATGAAGCTCGTGAAACATGCCGTGAAAGTGTCCGGGCTCGTGGTGGATGGCGCGGGCGTCGGCAAGGCGACTTGCAGAAAGACTGCCGCAAGCTGGGATGTGGGTGTTGAACAGACAAACGAAAAAACAACGAAAGGAAATGTTGAATGAAAAAATTGATTGCATCTATCGCGATCGCAGTCGCCTCGGCGGCTTTCGCAGGCGAGACTCCCGTCATGGTCTCTCTCGTGACGCCTGTGCAGGCGCCGGACAGCTCGCATGACGTGAAGGGGCTCAGGCTTTCGCTCGTATATGGAGACTGCGGCGAATTCACGGGCCTGGACCTGGGCATCGCCAACCGCACCCGCGGAAACTTCACGGGACTGGGGATCGGCGGAGTGAACATCGCCTCCGGCAGAGTGTACGGCGGACATGTCGGCCTTGTGAACTGGAGCGACTACGGCGCGTCCGGATGGGAAGATGTCTCGAAAGGGTGCCAGATAGGCCTCTTCAACCGCGCCGGCTCCTTCTGCGGACTTCAGGACGGCATCGTCAACATCTCCGGCGGAACTTTCACCGGGCTTCAGTCCGGACTCTTCAACAGCGCCGTGAACGTGAACGGAGTCTCTTGCGGCTGCTACCTTTTCCTCGGCGTGAATGTCGCCACCGGAAGGGTTCGCGGCTGCCAGCTCGGTCTCGTCAATTACGCCGCGGAAATGGAATGCGGCGTCCAGATCGGCCTTGTGAACATAATCGACAGGGGAGGCTGGATGCCGGTGTTTCCGATCGTGAACGGAAGCTTCTGACGCTCACGCCTTCCGCCGGCGACATATGAAGCGAATCGCCATTGCAATACCGGCCTGCGAACCTGCCCCCGCGCTTGTCGGTGTCGTCAGAGGGCTGATTCCCCGTTTCCGCGACATCGTCATTGTGGATGACGGTTCGCGGAGCGCCGGGGATGTGTTCGAAGCGGTTTCCGGAATGGAAGGCGTCCGCATCCTTGTCCATCCCCAGAACCGGGGGAAGGGCGCGGCCCTGAAAACGGCGTTCGCCGAGATCCTGCGGACGGTTCCCGGCCTCCATGGCGTCGTAACGGCGGATGCAGACGGGCAGCACGTCCCGTCCGACATCCTTCGGGTCGCAAAAGCTCTTGAAAACGAGACCGGGAACCTGGTCCTCGGCGCCCGCGCCTTCTCCGGAGAAATCCCGTTCAGAAGCCGCCTCGGCAACTTCTGGACGCGCGCCGAATTCAGGCTTCTGACAGGCGTCAAGGTGGACGATACGCAGAGCGGACTGCGCGGAATACCGAAAAAGCTGCTTCCGCGGATCATGGGGCTCAAGGGCGACCGGTACGAATACGAAACCAGAATGCTCGTCGACTGCGCCAGGAGGCTCGGCAGGCCTGTCCACGTCCCCGTGTCGACCGTGTACGAGAAAGGCAATCCCACGAGCAGATACAGGCCTTTGGCGGATACTTTGCGCACCCAATCGGCACTTTTCGCCGCTGCCTTTTTTTGATACAATATCTCAAATGACACTAGACAACGTCCGCAACTTCTGCATCATCGCCCATGTAGACCATGGGAAAACGACGCTTTCCGACAGGATACTGGAACTCACCAACGCCATAAGCGCGCGCGAACTCAAGGAGCAGACGCTCGATGCGATGGATCTTGAGCGGGAGAGGGGAATCACGATCAAGTCCCACCCCGTTTCGATGCACTACAAGGCAAAGGACGGCAAAACCTATCTTTTCAATCTTCTGGACACGCCCGGGCACGTGGACTTCGCATATGAAGTGTCGCGTTCCATGGGGGCGTGCGAAGGGGCTCTTCTGGTCGTGGACGCGGCGCAGGGCGTGGAGGCGCAGACCGTCGCAAACACCTACTTTGCGCAGGATGCGAAGCTGGAGATCGTGCCGGTCCTGAACAAGGTCGACCTTCCCGGCGCGAACGTGCTGGAAGTGAGCCGCGAGATAGAGGATATCCTCGCCATCCCGATGGACGAGCCTCTCCTCGTCTCGGCAAAAACGGGCGTAGGCTGTCCGGCCGTTCTCGAAGCCATCGTGGACAGGATCCCTCCGCCCGAGACCAGGGGCGTGGACGCTCCGCTGCGCTGTCTCGTGTTCGATTCGGTCTTCGACGAATTCCGCGGCGTGATCACGTATGTCCGCGTGATGGACGGCTCGTTGAAGGCCGGCCAAAGCGTGCTTTTCATGGGCAGCCACGTAACCACGACCGTTCATGAGGTCGGGATATTCTCTCCGAACAAGAAGCCCGTGGAAAAACTCGAGGCGGGGCAGGTCGGGTATATCGTGGGAACGGTCAAGGATCCGAGCGAGATCAAGATCGGCGACACGGTCACGACAGCCAAACTCGGTTCTGACGAGCCTCTCCCCGGCTTTCACGACATCCATCCTACCGTGTTCTGCGGCATTTATCCGATGTCGACCGATGAATTCCAGAAGGTGGAGCAGGGGCTGGAGAAGCTGCATCTGAACGATTCGGCGTTCACGTTCCACCACGAAAGCTCGCTGGCGCTGGGATTCGGTTTCAGATGCGGCTTCCTCGGCCTTTTGCACATGGAGATAGTCCAGGAGCGACTGCGGCGCGAGTTCGGCCTCGACATCATCTCCACGGCTCCTGGCGTGATCTACAAGCTCAAGCTGAAAAGCGGGGAGGAGAAGGACCTCGACAACCCCCTGCAGATGCCGGATCCTTCGGCGCTGGAGACGATTTCCGAGCCGACGCTCAAGGCGAGAATCATAACGCCTTCCGAATCCATAGGCGACGTCATGCGCATCGTCATGGACCGTCGCGGAATGGTGGAGGGGACGGAGACGATCGATGCGAAGCGCGTCATGCTCCATTGCATGCTCCCGCTGAACGAAATACTCATCGATTTCCACGATACGCTCAAGTCCGTCTCCCACGGCTACGCATCCATGGACTACGAGCCGGCGGGCTATCAGGTTTCCGACATAGTGAAGATGGATATCCTCCTCAACGGGGAGACGGTGGACGCGTTCGCGACCATGGTCCACCGCGACAAGGCCAGGACCCGCGGACTGCAGATGTGCAAGGCTCTCGCGGAGACGATCCCGCCCCACCAGTTCAAGATACCCGTGCAGGCGGCCATAGGCAGGGAGATAATCGCGCGCGAGGATATCCGTCCGTTCCGAAAGGACGTCCTGGCGAAGCTCTACGGCGGCGACGTCACACGCAAGATGAAGGTGCTCGAGAAGCAGAAGCGCGGAAAGGCCAGAATGAAGGAGTTCGGCCATGTCAACGTTCCACAGTCCGCCTTCATCGCCGTATTGAAAGGCACGATCAAGGAATGACAGCCATAATCGATTACAGGGCCGGGAATCTTACGAGCGTGAGGCTCGCCTTCGACGCTCTCGGGGAGGAGACGCGGGTGACAAGCGACCCCGCCGAAATCCGCGCCGCATCCAGGGTCGTCTTCCCCGGAGTGGGCGCGGCGGGAAGCGCGATGGCGAGCCTCAGGGCGATGGACCTTGCGGATGCTGTGCGCGAAGCGGCGGCGGAGAAGCCTTTCCTCGGCATTTGCCTTGGGATGCAGATTCTCTTTTCGCGTTCCGAGGAGGATGGAGGCGTCGATCTTCTTGGCGTCCTCCCTGGCGAGGTCAGGAAGTTCCCGTCCCTCCCTGGCTTCAAGGTTCCGCAGATAGGGTGGAACCAGGTCGACGGCACCGACTTCTATTTCGTCCACAGCTATTTCGCGGAGAAAGGGCCGTGGACTTCGGGCGTTTGCTCGTACGCGGGCGTGGATTTCACCGCGCTCGTGAAAAAGGGCTGCATGTGGGCGGCGCAGTTCCATCCGGAAAAGTCCGGCAGGGCCGGTCTCGCCTTTCTCAGGGAGTGGCTCTCATGCTGACGAAACGCATAATTCCGTGCCTCGACGTCCGCAACGGACGCGTCACCAAAGGCGTCAAGTTCAAGAACAACATGGATTTGGGCGATCCTGTGGAGATGGCCGTCTCCTATTCGGACGGCGGAGCTGACGAACTCGTGTTCTACGACATCACGGCCTCCGCGGAGCGCAGGCCCATAGACATAGGCATGGTCGAGGCTGTCGCCCGCGCCGTCAGGATACCGTTTGCTGTCGGGGGCGGGATATCGTCCGTCTCAGACATGGAACGCGTCATTCTCGCCGGTGCCGAGAAGGTTTCCGTGAATTCCCTCGCCGTGCGAGAGCCCCGGATCATCGCCGAAGGCGCAAAGGCTTTCGGTTCGCAGTGCGTCGTGCTGGGCATGGACCCCGTGCGCAGCGGCAATCCGTCGTGTCCTTCCGGATATGAGATCACGACTCGCGGCTTCAGGGAGTTCACAGGCATGGACGCCGTCGAATGGGCGAAAAGGGCGGCGGATCTCGGGGCCGGGGAGATAGTCGTCAATTCGGTGGATGCGGACGGAACCCGGGCCGGATTCGAGCTCGACATAACGCGTCTCGTGTCCGAAGCCGTGGGTGTCCCCGTGGTCGCCTCGGGAGGCGCGGGGAATCCGGGCCATTTCGTGACAGTTTTCCAGCAGGCCGGCGCCGATGCCGCAATCGTAGCCGGAATGATCCACACTGGCGAGTTCGCAATCGCCGAAATCAAGCACGGGATGGCTGCGGCCGGCATCCCTGTGCGCATGACATGGTGAAAAATTATGGCAGCAGACCACGACAAGTTCCAGAGAATCGCGATCCTCGACTACGGCTCCCAGTACACCCAGCTGATTGCGCGGCGCATCCGCGAGCAGCAGGTCTTCTCTGAGATAATCAGGTTCGACACCCCCGCCTCCAAGCTTCGCGAAAACCTGCCTGCGGGCATAATCCTTTCGGGCGGACCCAACAGCGTCTTCGAAGAGGGCGCCCCGGGGATCGATCCCGGGATTTTCTCGCTCGGCGTGCCCATCCTCGGCATATGCTACGGAATGCAGCTCATGAGCCGGGAGCTTGGCGGAAAAGTCGAGCCGGGAAAGGAGCGCGAGTACGGCAAGACGGAGATGTCGACAGAGCCCGAAAACGTGCTTTTCGCCGGCCTGCCGAGGGACTTCACTGTGTGGATGAGCCACGGCGACCGCGTCGCAGCGATTCCGTCCGGCTTCAAGGTCTCCGCCACGAGCGCAAACTGCCCGTATGCCGCGATAAGGGACGAGCAGCGCAGATTCTATGCGATCCAGTTCCATCCCGAAGTGGTTCATACGCAGTTCGGATCTCAGATCATCGGCAACTTCCTCTTCAAGATCTGCGGATGCAAGGCCGACTGGAAGCTGTCCACATGGATAGACGACACTGTCGCCAGGCTTCGCGGGCAGATAGGCGACGGGGAGGTCGTTCTGGGCCTTTCCGGCGGCGTCGATTCGTCTGTCGTCGCGGTGCTGCTGCACAAGGCCATCGGACGGAGGCTCCACTGCATTTTCGTCGACAACGGACTCCTTCGCGCCGGAGAGGACGTGCAGGTGGAGACGATGTTCAAGTCCAAGCTCGGGCTCGATCTTACCGTCGCGCGCGCCGCGCAGCGTTTCTACGGCGCTCTGAAGGGCGTCGCCGAGCCTGAGATGAAGCGCAAGATCATCGGACGCGAATTCATCAACGTCTTCGCCGAAGAGGCGCGCAAGTTCAGCCATTGCCGTTTCCTCGGCCAGGGCACGATCTATCCCGACGTCATCGAAAGCTCGCATGCGCTCAAGGGCCCGTCTCAGACGATCAAGTCCCACCACAATGTAGGCGGCCTCCCGCCCGACCTCAAGTTCGAGCTCGTCGAGCCGCTTCGCGACCTGTTCAAGGACGAGGTGCGCGCCGTAGGGAGGGTTCTTGGCATGGACCCGGAGCTCCTCGACCGCCAGCCTTTCCCGGGGCCTGGCCTCGGCGTGCGCATTCTCGGCGAAGTGACCGAGGACAAGGTGAAGCTTCTGCAGGAGGCTGACCGCCGCGTTCAGGAGGAGGTGAGGAAGCTTCCGGACTACAAGTCGATCTGGCAGACTTTCGCCGTTCTCCTTCCGGTGAAGACCGTCGGCGTCATGGGAGACCAGAGGACTTACGAGTACACGTGCGCGATAAGGTCCGTCAACTCCATCGACGCGATGACCGCCGACTGGACCCGCCTCCCCTACGACACCCTCGCCACGATCTCCAGCCGCATCATCAACGAGGTCCGCGGGATAAACCGCGTCGTGTACGACATCTCGTCCAAGCCGCCCGCCACGATTGAGTGGGAGTGAGGTTGCCCGCGAAGTGAAGAAGGAACTCCAGAAAGGATACGGATTCGGCACCTTCCAGGGCGTCTTCACGCCGAGCATACTTACGATCATCGGTGTCGTGATGTATCTCCGGTTCGGGTGGATGCTGGGCAATGTGGGCCTTGCTACATCCCTTGCGATCGTCACGATAGGAAGCGCCATCACGTTCCTCACAGGGCTTTCGATATCGGCTTTGGCGACGAACATGCGCATGAAGGGGGGCGGGGCATACTTCATGCTTTCTCGCTCGTTCGGCGCGGAGGCCGGGGCTGCGCTCGGAATACCGCTCGCCCTGTCGCAGGCCCTCGGCGTTTCCTTCTACATAGCCGGATTTTCCGAGGCTTTCGTCAACTCCGGGCTTCCGTGGACCGGTTCCCTCGATCCAAGGCTCGTGGGCACCGCGACTCTCGTCATCCTCGCCGCCGTTGCTACCGTAAACGCGAACATCGCGCTCAAAAGCCAGTATTTCATCATGGGCGCGATCGCTTTTTCGCTCTTCTCCTTTTTCATGGGCGGACCTCCAGCCGGAGTCGAGTCTCCCTCCGAAATCCCTCCTGTTCTCGGCTTTTGGCCCGTTTTCGCCGTCTTCTTCCCCGCTGTGACCGGCATCCTGTCCGGATTGGGCATGTCTGGAGACTTGAGAACGCCCACCAAGTCCATCCCCCTCGGAACGATCGCCGCCGTTCTCACCGGCTACGCCGTATACATGGCCGTGCCGCTCTTTCTCCACCGTTGCGTGCAGGATTCCGCGATTCTCAGGTCGGATACGATGATTCTCGCCAAATGCGCGAGATGGACGTTCCCGATCCTCGTCGGCGTGTGGGCGGCGACGCTCTCAAGCGCCGTTGGGAGTTTCCTGTGCGCTCCGCGCGTTCTGCAGGCTCTCGCGAGGGACAGGGTCCTGCCTCGCATGTTCGGGCGAGGCTGGGGGGAGACCGACGATCCGCGTTTCGCCGCTGCCGTTTGCTTCGCCTTCGCAGCCGTCGGACTGTGGCTCGGCGACATAGACGTGATAGCGCCCGTCCTTACGATGTTCAACCTCTCCACCTACGCTCTTCTCAACCTCTCGGCGGGGCTGGAGTCCGCAATGGGCAATCCGTCGTGGCGCCCGACGTTCCGCGTCAAATCCGTCTTCTCCCTCACCGGATTCGCGATGTGCACGCTCGCGATGTTCATGATAAGCCCCGGCTGGACGTTTATCGCCATCGGCTGCGAAATGTTCATCTTCTGGATCGTCAAGCGCCGTTCGATGCGCGCGAGGTGGGGGGACATGCGCACCGGCCTCCTCGTCTCGCTCGCGCGTTTCTCCATGGTCAGGCTCGAGGGACGCGACAGGGACTACCGCAATTGGCGCCCTGACGTGCTCGCGTTCGTCGAGCTTCCGCTAAAGTCGGCTGAAGTCGTCGCTCTCGGGCGGGCCATATCGGGCGACCGGGGCATGATAACGCTCGCGTCCGTCGTGCCTGAAGCGGCGGGAAAGCCCGAACGCGAGTCGGAGCTTGCCGAAATCCTCCGTTCTGCCGCGCGGAAGGCTAACTTGACCGCCCTTGCGAAAATCCAGGCGTCGCAGGACTCGTGGACCGGCATGCGCGAGCTCGTCAAGACGTATGGATTCGGACCCTTCGTCCCCGACACGATTCTTCTCGGCGCGCCCGGCAAGGACGACCACCTCTCCTCCTTCTCCTCGCTCGTCTCCTTCATTTCCGCACGCCGCAAAAACGGAATATTCGTCCGTGGCGGAGATCCCGACGACTCGCTCGTCTCCGCGACCCTCCCGAGGATCGACGTATGGTGGCGCGGAAAGAACGCCAACGGACCTTTCATGCTCGCTCTTGCGCGTCTCATGCAGCAGGCAGAGGGCGGCAGGCTTTCGATTCGCCTGTGCCAGATCGCCGAACGCGGAACGGATACGTCCGACGCGAAGCGGCAGCTCGACCTTTTCCTGGCTGATGCCCGCGTGGACGCCGAGACGTTCGTCCACTCCGGCAGCGATTCGCTCACGCCGGTCGAGGCGATAGTCCGCGCATCGTCCGGCGCCGCCTATGCCTTCATAGGTTTGCGTCCGCCGTTCGAGAACGAAAGCCCGGAGGACTACGCCGCTTATTTCCGCCATATGCGCGACGCGACCGCGTCGCTCCCCTGCGCCGTTTTCTCCCTCGCGGCCGAAGGCGTGGACTTCAAGCGCATATACAGCGAATGATCTTGGGCGGGGCGACATGAATGGCGGGAACTTTCCTGGAATGCCGCTGATGGAAGCCAAGATCGCGCTTTTCGCATCATTCTGCCTTTCGCTTGCGCCGGTCATGGCGGCGGACCCCGCGGCGGCGCTTGCGCCGAACATGTCCGGCCATCCGCAGCGGTACGTTGCCGTAGATGGGGGCTTCGAGATAACCAACGGCGCGTCTGTCGCAATGCGCCCGCTTTACGGCGGACACGCAATTGACTGCGGACGCAAACCCGTGAAGAGCGTGATGTACGCCGGCGACGACGGCTCGGTCATGCTTTCGCGCCTTCCGGGGAAAAAGTACAAGCCCAACGACGGCTGGCTCAGGTTTTCCGCCCCGGGCGACATTGTCGCGCGATACGCATGGGGACGCGAGCAGTACGCATGGCCTTCCGCGAAAGTCACGCTCGTGCGAGAAACCTCGGCCGACGGACTCCTCGCCAGAATCGAGGGGGACGCAAGCTGGACTGCGGAAGGCGAATGGATGTGTCTCGCCTCGGAAGAGTGCGGAAGTGTGCGCTACGCATTCTTCGCCAGGGAGGGATCCGAGGCGGACGCCCGCTTGGCAAGGCTTTTCCGCGAGAATCCGGAAGGCCGCTTCGAAGCTTCGGCGGCGGAGATGCAAAGAGTGGCGTCGGTCGTACGTACCAGAACTCCGGACCGCCTCCTTGATGCGGCGCTCGCTTGCCAATGCGTCGCCGCAGATGCCCTTTGGGAGGATCCGTGCATATGCCATGGCGCGATAGGTTGGCACAACGGACAGTGCGGATGGCGCGGAGTGTATTCGCCGGTGACCCTTGGGGAGTACGGCAGGTTCAGGAAGAACTGGCTGCTCTATGCTGGCGCGCAGCTCCCCTCGGGACGGTTGCCGAACTATCCGTGGTCCGATCGCCGCTACAACATGGCCGAAATCCTCGTTGATTCGGCCATGCTCTACTGGAGGGATACGGCCGATCTTGCCTTCTTTCGCGACGGCGCGTACGAAACCGTCAAGCGCCATCTTGAATGCGAACGTTCGACGTACGGCGTCGAGGGCACTGCTCTCTGCGAGAATTGGCTGAACGCATGGAATACCGACGGAAAATGGTGCAACGGCGGCGCCGGCACTGTGTCCAGCTCCTACAATTACCGCGCCAATTCGACGATGGCCGAAATCGCCCGCGCCCTGGGGAAGGCGGACGATGCGGAGTTCTTCGCCCGGGAGGCCGAACGCATCCGCAAGGACGCCGTGGCGCTGCTGTGGGATGGCGCATCTGGCGTCTTCGGGGAGTTCCGGGACAGGTTCGGCGCGCATATGCTGCAGTCCTGCCCCGACACTTCGAGCGTCTACACCCCGATAGATTGCGGCCTCGCTGCGCCGTCCGAAGCGAAGCGCATGCTTGCATGGGTCTGCCGCGAAATCCCGTATCGCGTCGCATCCGACGGATCGGCCTTCCTCTATTCGTCGAACAAGCTTCCTCCGTTCTACTCGACGTGCGGACTTTACCAGGAGGAGAATCTCAACCTCGCTCTGGCGTGCTGGCTCTCCGGCGAACCGGCTCTCGGATGGCGCCATCTCAAGGACTCTCTCATGCCCATGGCGCGCGGCACGACCGCTGGACCCGGCGCTGTGTCGCTTCAGCTGGACGAAAACCTCGAGAACGCAGGCCATCTGGACTTCGGCGACGTCGTCGCCCAGATCCCGCGGACCGTCGTCGAGGGACTCTTCGGAATCCGCCCCGATGTCCCCGCAGGAAAGGTTTACGTCAAGCCGGGCTTTCCCGACGGTTGGGATCGCGCCGAGATCGTCACTCCGCTTCTCGGCTACGAATGGTCGCGCGAAAGGGGAGTTGAGGTGACGAAGAATCCGCTTTCCCTCGAAGTCGTCGTGTCGGAACGCCCCCGCGGAACGTTGCCCGTTCCCGAACCGGGCGAGGAGAAGACGTCTTTCGGGAACGCCAAGGCGGAGGGGGCGGACCTCTCCGTACCGCCCGGCTGCATGCTTGCCGGAGTGGACGTCCCGGCTTTCGCGAACTGCGATCTGAGGCGTCTTCACTGCGCGCGTTACACGACTCCGTGGAATCTGCCAAATTTTCCGTTCTCGAAGGATGCCGGAAGAACCGTCGCACCGGACGGCAGAAGCTTCTGGGAGGGGAGAAAGCGGACCAAAGGGCTTGTCGACGCCTCCGGCGCAGTCTCTGGTATGCCGTCTGTCCCGGCGCTCTGCGTGTCGCGCTTCAACGAATTCCCCGACCGCGCCGAAGTGCCGGTCGGGAAGCGTGCGCGCAAGGTGTTCTTCACGGTCGCGACATCCACCAATCCGAATCTGTCGTGGACCGAGAACGTCCGCCTTTGCGTGAAGGCCGGCGGACGCGACTTCAGGCTTTCGCTCGTCCCGCCGGACAACTGCGACGACTGGCTGGGGTACGGATCGGGCAAGCCGTATGCGCTTTCAGGCTGCATCGTTGATCTCGGAGGCGGGGCGCATGCGATTCGCAGCGCAATCGATCTGGGCGCAGAGATGTTCGTCGAGAGCATATCCATAGAGTGCGTCGCAAACGAAGTCATCGCATGCCTGCTCTCGGTGGAAATCGCCCAGCGCCCAGGGACAGGCTCCAAAAATCAATTCCGGACGGGTGGCTACAAGCATGTTTTCCATTTTGCCCATCGCATTCTAGCAAAAAACGGAGTCCACGACTGGCAGACATTCAAGGATTTGGCGAGATCATGCAAACCTGAAAAAGATTGATATCTGTGAAAACTGCATTGCACAATTTAAATCTGCGTGATATCTGCGGGATATCTGCGAAATATCTGCGAAATATCTGCGGGATATCTGCGGGATATCTGCGTGATATCTGCGAGAAATCTGCGAAATATCTGCGGGATATCTGCGAAGAAAAGCCGTCAATAGACAGATTTGATTTTTTTAATTTTTCTTAATTCGCGCAAAGCCGCAAGAAACGATAAGTTTCTGCGGCTTTTTTTATGCAGCAATAAGATATCTGCGGAGAAAATCCCCTTTACGCAGATAGCATGAAACAATATAGCCCGTCGCCACAAGCGGCGGGCTTTTTTGTTGGGCATGACGTCCGCGGGCCTTCCGCACGGCTACGGAAGGACCAAGGAAAAATGCAAGAAAAAAAACTGACGCTGGAGTTCACCATCGTCGACGGAGCGGCATTCAACCGGCTCGCCGCGAAGCACGGCAGCGAAAAGGATTTTACGCTGGAGCTGTCATCGACCCTCACGATGATGGCGACCGAGCTTGAGTTCACGGACCGGCTTTGCAGGACGAAGAAAATCGACGGCGCTGCGATTGATCGCTACTTCCGGCTCAAAGCGCATGTCGCGGATCTCGGGAAAGCCGCGAACAAGGGATGGCTCGGCAAGCTGCTTTTCGCAGAGCTCAATCAGGGTACGATTGCGATCGACGGCAAGAACTTCCTGCAGTTTGCGGAATTCGGCAAACGCGTCGAGAAAAAACTCGCCCAAAAAGTCTCCAGATTCCCCGGGAAGGAGGCTGCGGAATGAGTCCAAAGAAAAGGGAAGCGAAAAAGAGAAAGTCCCCCTGCACCCCCTATAGAGAAAAAGCGAAGGGAAAAGAAAACAGTCCTGGTGCTAATCGCACAGGTCCTTCGCGCGCGCGTAGGCGCGCGTATGGGCGGGGCGGACTCAAGCGCTGCATCGACCTCATGCTGGACGACGCGCAGAAGCTGTTCTGCGGCTCGGCAAGCGATCGCCGGATATGGGCGGCGATCCTCTGG